>JAFMBQ010000014.1 GCA_017858365.1 Algoriphagus sp.
GGCTAAAGTTTCCGACAGTGGCCTCAGTTCCTAAGATATTTCTACCCAGGGCATGATTTTCAAAGACGAGTTCGTCCAATTCGTCCTGAATAGAATCATCCGGAGAATCTCTGTACATAGCCATTTCTTCCAAAATGACCTGCCGTTCATTTTCAATTTGTTTCTCGGGAAAGGTACTATTGAAGGTAATGTCATAAAGTAGCTCCGCTGCTTTTGGATAATGCTCCTTCAAGGTAGAGGCATAGAAACAAATCTTTTCCTTGGTTGTGTAGGCGTTTAGCTCACCGCCAAGTGATTCCAGCCGATTGAGTATATGGAACGTCTTTCGCTTTTTAGTGCCTTTGAACGCCATATGCTCCCAAAAATGGGCTAAGCCCTCTTGTTCTTTGGTTTCATCCCGACTACCAATGTTTAGAATAAATCCACAATGAACCAAGCGTGTATGGGTGACTTCTTGGTGGACTATTCGGATTCCGTTGGCTAATTCCTTAATACTTAAATTCATGCGTATGCTACCTCTTTCGGCAAAGTACAAAGTAAAGCAACAAGTTGGTTTTAGGATTGTTTTTCCTGCCTTTTGCTGGAGATTTTTGTAAATTCCTGCCAGATAAATTAAATTTCTACATGAAGTATACCCCACTCCCAAAAGAACTTTATCAGCGAAACCGGAAAAAGTTGGTTGCCAAGCTCAAATCCGATAGTGTTGCAATTTTGAATTCCAATGATATCATGCCTACCAATGCCGATGGCACGATGCGGTTTAGGCAAAATAATGATTTGTTTTACCTCTGTGGAATTGATCAGGAGGAGACCATTCTTTTATTGGCGCCGGATTGTCCTGTACCAGCGATGCGTGAGGTACTTTTCCTAAGAGAGACGAATGAGCATATCGCTGTCTGGGAAGGCCATAAATACACCAAGGAAGAGGGGGAAGCTGCCTCAGGTATTCAGAATATTCAATGGTTGGCTAATTTTGATCAAGTATTTAGTACGGTGATTGCGCTATCGAAGAATGTGTACCTGAATACCAATGAGCATTTGCGTGCAGGTGTTCAGGTAGAGACAAGAGATGCTCGCTTTATCAAAACCTGTAAGGAGAAATATCCGCTTCATCAATATGAGCGAATCGCTCCGATCATGCATGAGTTGCGAGGAGTAAAAGAGCAAGAAGAGATTGATCAACTTCAGATTGCCTGCGACATCACCGAGAAAGGATTCAGAAGAATATTATCCTTTGTGAAACCAGGAGTGACCGAGTATGAGATCGAAGCAGAGTTCCTTCATGAGTTTGTTCGAAATCGAAGTAAAGGTTTCGCCTATGAGCCGATAATTGCATCTGGAGCCTCCGCCTGTGTGCTACATTACATTGAGAATAAGAAGGCATGTCTTGACGGAGAGCTTTTACTCTTGGATGTCGGTGCTGAGTATGGTAATTATAATGCCGATATGACTCGGACGATTCCAGTCAATGGAAGATTCAATCCAAGACAACGTGCGGTTTATGATGCAGTCTTACGGGTAAAAAATCAGGCATCAGCAATGCTTACTCCTGGAGTTATTATCCAAGATTATCATAGAGAGGTAGGATTGATTATGCAAAGCGAGCTCGTTAGCCTAGGACTAATTGATCAGACAGATATTAAGAATCAGACGGCTGATTGGCCGGCATATAAAAAATATTTCATGCATGGAACCTCCCATCATTTAGGATTGGATGTACACGATGTTGGGACTATGCATTTCCCTATTCAGGCAGGCATGGTATTTACCGTAGAGCCGGGTATTTATATTCCGGAGGAAGGTTTTGGGGTAAGACTTGAAAATGACATTGTGGTTCTGGAAAATGGTTATCTGGATCTGATGGGTAATATTCCTGTGGAAGCGGAGGAGATTGAAGGTTTGATGAATTCCTAAAAAATTAATTCCTATAAAAGTAGAAAAGCCCTTTCAATTGATTTTGAAAGGGCTTTTTGCTTAGTATTAACTGATTCAGATTATCCGATAGATACTCTTCTGAAAGCAGATACAGTCATTCCTTTGCTTACGCTATCAAGATATTGAGCGATTGTTTTGTTATTGTCTTTTACAAAAGACTGGCTCAACAAGGTATTCTCTTTGTAGAACTTGTTCAATTTACCCAAAGCTATTTTCTCAAGCATTTCTTCCGGCTTGCCTTCAGCTCTTGCTTGCTCTTTTCCTACTTCGATCTCACGCTCGACCATAGATGCATCTACGCCGTCTTTGTCCAAAGCAACTGGGTTCATTGCTGCGATTTGCATGGCAACGTCTTTTCCAGCTTCTTCAACATCAGAGCCAGAAGTATTAGTAAGTCCTACCAATACACCTAGTTTACCATTAGAGTGGATATAAGCAACAACAGTTTCAGCTTCTACGATTTCAAAATGAGAAATCTCAAGCTTCTCACCGATTTTACCAGTCATTTCAATAATCTTGGCAGCTACAAGCTGATCTTCAAAAGGAAGCGCTAGAATAGACTCAATGGATGTTGCCGAGTTTTCGACTGCGATATCCATTAAAGAATTTGCAAAAGTCACGAAACCTTCATTTTTAGCAACGAAATCTGTTTCGCAAGTCAATGTAAGTAGATAACCCTTAGTGCCATCATTAGTTATTCTGGTCACAGCTAGGCCTTCTTTGGTCTCTCGGTCTGCTCTAGATGCAGATACTTTTTGACCTTTTTTACGAAGGATATCTACAGCTTTTTCGAAATCGCCTTCAGCCTCAGTCAAAGCTTTTTTGCAATCCATCATACCGGCACCGGTCATTTGTCTTAATTTGTTTACGTCTTGTGCAGTAATTGCCATTGTAGTATCAGTTTGATTAAACGATAAATTA
Source organism: Algoriphagus sp. (assembly GCA_017858365.1). Classification (GTDB taxonomy): domain Bacteria; phylum Bacteroidota; class Bacteroidia; order Cytophagales; family Cyclobacteriaceae; genus Algoriphagus. The sequence goes on from JAFMBQ010000014.1 coordinate 2,857, forward strand.
TTTTTTGGAGAAGTCAGATGACTTCAGCGAATCGATTAAACAAAAAATTGAACATCGGCCTAAACCTGATGTTCAATTTTTATTTATCAATTCAAGTTGTGATTCAGTCTTTTGTATCTGCGTCAACAGCTTTTTTTGCTTCTTCCTCTTCAGTAAGTTTAGCATCTTCTTTATCTCTCTTTCTTTCGGAAAGGCCTTCTTCGATTGCTTCGCCAAAAGCTTTCACTAATAAAGAAACTGACTTGAAAGCATCATCATTAGCAGGGATAGGGAAGTCCACCTCATTTGGGTTGGAGTTAGTATCTACTAATGCGAAAACTGGGATACCAAGTTTTTGAGCTTCAGCAATTGCGATATGTTCTCTTTTGATGTCCACTATGAATAGTGCAGCTGGAAGTCTACTTAGGTCAGCAATTCCGCCTAATACAGTCTCCATTTTTTCCTTTTGACGGGAAACCATCAATCGCTCTTTTTTCGCAAGATTCTTGTAAGCTTCCTCACCCATCAATCTGTCAAGTGAAGACATTTTCTTCAATGACTTACGGATTGTTGCAAAGTTAGTCATCATTCCACCTAACCATCTTTCTGTTACGAAAGGCATGTTAAGTCTTTTTGCTTCTGCAGCTACAAGATCTTTAGCTTGTTTTTTAGTGGCGACGAACATCACCTTTTTGCCGGAGCGTACGATTTGCTTGATTGCGTTAGATGCTTCGTCGAGGCAAGCAAGCGTTTTGTTAAGATCGATAATGTGGATGCCATTTTTCTCCATGAAAATGTATGGAGACATTCTTGGATCCCACTTTCTCGTCAAGTGCCCAAAGTGGACACCAGCATCTAGTAAGTCTTTGTATTCTATTTTGGCCATGAATAAATATTTTTTCTGATATATAAGAGTAGAATCCCGAATTAACGCTTAGAGAACTGGAACTTTCTTCTTGCTTTCTTACGTCCTGGCTTCTTACGTTCTACCATTCTTGGATCACGAGTAAGGAATCCTTCTTTTTTCAAAGCGCCTCGGTGCTCAATGTCAAACTCACACAATGCTCTAGAGATAGCCATACGGGAAGCTTCTGCTTGACCTGTACTTCCTCCTCCATCTACATTGATTTTGATGTCATAGTTGCCATCCACCCCTACTAATGCAAGTGGCTGCTTTACTACGATCTGGTGCAAATCAAATGGGAAGTAAACTTCCAATGATCTATTGTTTACGGTAATTACACCATTGCCCGGACTCATATAGATCCTAGCTACAGATGTTTTTCTTCTACCGATTTTGTTAATGATTTCCATTAAATAGACGATTAAAGCGTGATAGATTTAGGCTGTTGCGCAGTATGAGGATGCTCAGATCCTTCGTACACGTACAAGTTGCCGTATAATTTTCTTCCCAATCTGTTCTTAGGCAACATGCCTCTTACAGCTTTCTCGATCAAAATCGTTGAAGATTTCTCTTTCAATAATTTTGGTGTTGAAATTCGCTGTCCACCTGGGTAACCTGTGTGTCTCACATAAATTTTGGAGTTCCACTTGTCACCAGTTAACCTGATTTTGTCTGAGTTGATAACAATGACATTGTCACCACAATCAACGTGTGGGGTGAAGCTTGGCTTCGTTTTCCCTCGTAAGATTTTCGCTACCTCACTAGCAAATCTACCTAAAACTGCAGCTTGGGCATCCACAATAACCCATTGCTTGTCTACAGTTGCGGTATTTGCTGATACGGTTTTATAGCTTAAAGTATCCACTGTGTAACTGTTTAATATTTAGCTTGTTAAATTTATTTAACCCTCAAAAAGGGACACAAAGATAGAAGTATTTTATTTTTGATCCAAAATATTTCCAATACTAAGTCCTTATTTTCACTGGCTTAGACCCAAAATGCACTTCAACGTCTCCATTCCTACTTATTTTATTTTAATTCTTGTGATTAACTCGTCTTTTCGAGCTGATTCACCAGAACTTGGAAATCTTTTGGGTAAGGTGCGATCACGTTAATTCCTGTACCATCTACCCCTAGAAATCCAATCGAATAAGCATGCAAGGAAACCCGCGGCATGATTGGTTGCTCTTCAGTATCTTTCTTAAGATTAAAGCGGCGCTTGAGTGAAGAAAGGTACAAGGGGTTGCCACCATATAAAGTGTCTCCGCATATTGGAGACTTGAGGTAGGCCAAGTGAACACGAATCTGATGCAATCGCCCTGTGATAGGTTTACATTCGACCAATGTGTGAGCATAATAGGTCTTCAACGTATTGAAGATCGTTTGCGCTGGCTTTCCCTCTTTACTGACTTTTGCAATCCCTTTATTGTTTGCAAGTAGGTTTCTGTTGACCAATTCATCTTTGAATTCCTTGATCCCCTCTACTACTGCATGATAGACTTTGTCTACTTTTCTGCTTTCAAACTGCATCGCCAAATGCCTGTAGGCGACTGGATTCTTGGCAATCACCAGACATCCCGAGGTTTCCTTATCCAATCGATGGCACAGTTGAGAATCGGTGGTGTGTGCCTTGGCTAAGTCCAGAATATTCTGCGCTTCATGTCTGTCGTCTAAGCTTGACAGATAGGGCGGCTTGTTGATCACCAGGTAATCCTCATTTTCAAACAAAATAAGTTTTTCAAAATCTACTTTCTTCATGGATTCTCCTGCCTCTTTTTAAGAGGATGCAAATGTAGGTAAAAAAACGTCGGGTAAAAATTAGCCTGATATTTTCCTTTTAGACTTTTGGTCTTACTTTTTCTTCAAGGATGATTTTTTTCGCCAAGGGTAGCGAAAAACTAAAAATCGAACCTTTCCCCAAAGTAGATGTCACAGAGATCTTGCTCTTGTGTCCCTCCAAAATATGCTTGACGATCGCCAATCCGAGTCCGGTACCACCTTTCTCTTTGGATCTACTTTTTTCCACCCGATAGAATCTCTCAAAAATTCGCTTGATATCCTCAGCAGGTATTCCCTGACCGTCATCTTTGATGTCTAGCTGAATGCTGTTTTTATGAAGTTTTAAGGTCACATGGACTTCACCTTTCTCATCGTTGTATTTGACTGCATTGACTATTAGGTTTTGGCAGACCCGATAGATTTTAGGGCGATCTCCTGAAGTGAGATAGCTTTTCCCTTCTTCAAACTCAAAATGAATTCTCATTTCCCGTTTGGAAGCTTTGTCCTCCAGCTGATCAATGACTTCGAGCAAGAGTTCTTTGAGATCAAATTCTGTAAAGTTAAATTTGATTACGCCACTTTCCATTTGACTTAGGGTAAGTAAGTCTTGCACCAATACATCCAAAGAATCTAGATTTTTGGCGGCACGTTTGAGAAATTTCATTCGTACATGCTTGTCATCGATGGCTCCATCTAAAAGTGTGTGAATGTAGCCCTGAGTTGCGAAAATGGGTGTTTTCAACTCATGGGATATATCTGCAATAAATTCTCTGCGGAATTCTTCATTCTTCTGAAGGGTCTCGATTTCTTTTTGTCGGGCTATCGCATAGGAATTAATGACTTTATTGATCTTGCGAAGAGGGGACATTGAGCTTTTTTTGCCTTTTTCATTGATCTCAGAAAGGTCTTTTCGCTGAATTTTTTCCAATAGGGTGTAAATATTTCCAATCTCTTTGAACACCAAGAAATCAAGCGTAAATGCCATTAAAATATAGGCTGAAGAAAAGGAAACCCCCCATGCCACCAAGAGAATAATAAAAGTGGACTCCTCTATTAGCGATAAAAAAGCCACAACCAAAACGGAAGTGGCTAATGCTAATACTAAAGATATTCCCTTGGAACTTGAAAGCATTTTTATCCTAATTCGAATTTATATCCTACGCCTTTGACTGTCGTAATATAGTCATCTCCGATCTTTTCTCTCACTTTCCGAATGTGAACATCTACTGTTCTTGCGAGGACAAATACATCTACTCCCCATATATTTTGAAGAAGTTCGTCCCTGCTAAATACGATATTCGGATTTTTTGCTAAAAAGTAAAGCAATTCAAATTCTTTCTTTGGAAGCGTAATTGTCTTTCCTGACTGGTCCACGGTATAGCTACCTCTGTCAATCAATAAATCTTTGATTTTGATCTGAATCTGCTCTTGCTCTTTTTTTGACTCCCTTCGGAAAAGCGCTGAAATTCTACTCATCAAGGCTCTTGGCTTAATCGGCTTGGTGATGTAATCATCTGCTCCCACATCAAAAGCAGCTACTTCTGAATACTCCTCCATTCGAGCTGTGAGGAAAATAATAAAAGCATTCTTCAACTCTGGCATCTGCCGAATTTGCAGACAAGTCTCAACACCATCTTGATTAGGCATCATAATATCCAGCAGAATCACATCTGGGAGAAATTTAGCAGCGATTTTTACAGCCTTGATTCCATCCTCGGCAGTAGCCACATCATAACCTTCCTTTTGGAGATTGTATTTTAAAATTTCAAGAATATCTGGCTCATCATCTACGACTAGAACTTTGATCTTTTGATTATCACTCATCTCGATTAATTAATGTTACCCTTAAAATTAATGAATATTTAGCCATAGCAACCAAATAAAAATTTGTAATAGGCGACTTTTAAGATAAAATATCTTTCATTAATCTCGATGTTATTAACAGGTTAAGGCAGGGTTACCTAATTGTTTCGCAAACCTTTGGCAGAAACTAAGTCTAAGTTTAAGGAGCCAAGGAAAAGATTTGCCTTGATTTTAACGGGTATTTTATTCTGATCTTTAGTTACCCATACTTTTATTGGGTAGTTACCACGGAAGAGCTTGTTGGGGGGGATTTCGGGGGAGAAAATGTAGGTTTCTTTTACACCGATTTTGGTTTCGAGCTTCTCGGTTCCTTCGTAGATTAATTTTATGTTATATAATTCTTTATCGAAGAATCCCTTGATCATAACTATTTCTCCAGGCTTTAATTTGGATAGATTGAGAGACCTCAAATAGTAAAACCCACTAACCAAATCCTGTACCTCAGTTAGTAGATTATACTCTCGAGCCTCTTTTAGATTCTTGTTCTCGCGATCATAAAGCTCCAATCGAGCTTTTTTATTTTTCTGGTCAAAATAGATTAATTCATGTTTCCTGTATCTGCCCTCCTCGATATGCCTGTAAGATTGATAGGGGAGAAGGGTTTGGGGATTTAGATAGGTTCCCCAATTGTCATTTACCTTACCAAAAATCGTGGCAGCGCCTTTGGTCTTTCCATATACATCTATTTTATAGTGTGGGAGTTCATCTTGATTATGCGGTCGTCTGGAGATTTGAAGTTTTGCGTCAGCAAGATCAAGCCAGCCATAAGACACTTCGAAGTTTAATTCCTCTCCATAAGTGAAAGCGGTGTTCTTGGGTGATTCTTGTCCCAATAGCGGTAGAGCGATTAATAGTAAAGCAAAAAAAAGGGAATAGCGGATTTGATTCATATATTTCTTTGACAATACTTGACGAATTTTTGGTTTTTAATCAAGTATTACGAAAAATGATGCCAGAAGGCGATTAAAATTACGAATTTGGTCCTCCAAAACAATAGGGTATACTTCTTTGGTTTGGATTTAGTGTTTACCTAATTTCACTTAACTAGTCATTCTTCAAACGAAAACTCATGAGTAATAACGCAGAAAAATTAAAAGCACTTCAATTGACAATCGATAAGCTAGAAAAAACTTATGGAAAAGGTGCAGTAATGAAGTTGAGCGATAATAAAGTACAGGACATCCCGGCTATTTCTACCGGATCGATAGGCTTAGACATCGCATTGGGCATAGGAGGAATTCCTCGTGGTCGAGTGATTGAAATTTATGGTCCAGAATCCTCAGGTAAAACTACCCTCACCCTACATATGATTGCTGAGGCCCAAAAAGCTGGTGGAATGGCGGCATTTATCGATGCGGAACATGCATTTGATAAGGCCTATGCTGAAAAGCTAGGGATTGACACTGAAAATCTCCTAATCTCTCAGCCTGATAATGGAGAGCAGGCACTGGAAATCGCTGAGCATTTGATCAGATCTGGCGCAATAGATATTATCGTGATTGACTCGGTAGCTGCATTGGTACCAAAAGCGGAATTGGAAGGTGATATGGGGGATAGTAAAATGGGACTTCAAGCACGATTGATGTCGCAAGCTTTGCGAAAGCTCACTGGAGCAATCAATAAGACTGGATGCTCTTGTATTTTCATTAACCAACTTCGAGAAAAGATCGGGGTCATGTTTGGAAATCCTGAGACCACTACTGGTGGTAACGCATTGAAATTCTATGCTTCGGTAAGATTGGATATTCGAAGAATCGGTCAAATCAAAGAGAGCGCAGATAATATCTTAGGTAACCGTACCAAAGTGAAGGTGGTGAAAAACAAGGTTGCTCCTCCGTTCAAAGTGGTTGAATTTGACATCATGTACGGTCAGGGGATTTCTAAAGTAGGGGAGATTATTGACCTTGGTGTTGAGCTGGAGATTATCAAAAAAGCAGGTTCATGGTTCTCTTACAACGGTGAAAAACTTGGGCAAGGAAGAGAAGCTTGTAAAAATTTGTTATTAGATAATCCAGAATTGATGGACGAACTGGAGAAAAAGATTAAAGTTGCATCAGGGCTTAGCGCCATTGGAGCTAAACCAGTGCAGGAAGAGATGGAGTAAGTCAAAAAGTAATTAAACTAAAAAGGGGCTTTAAAGCCCCTTTTTTTATGTCGTTCGGATTGCTTCTACAGGATCCATTCGTGCGGCTAAAGTGGCAGGAACGATTCCTGAGACCACGCCTATAATCGATGATACACCTAGGCCAAGTAGAATATTGCCAAAAGAAAGTACGATATCCAAAGTGCCTATCTCTACAAAACTCAGGAAGAATACCAAAACGATTCCAGCAATTCCTCCAATGAGACTCAAGAGTATTGCTTCAAAAAGAAACTGGAATAGAATAAAATAATTCTTCGCTCCAAGAGACTTCTGAATACCAATAATATTGGTACGCTCTCTAACAGAGACGAACATGATATTCGCGATTCCAAATCCACCTACAAGGATAGAAAAACCTCCAATAACCCAACCAGCCACACTAATTACATCAAATATGGATCCGATGGCATTTTGAATGAATTCAGTTTTGTTTAGCGCAAAATTATCGTCCTCAGTGGGTTTAAGCCCTCTTTTCGCTCGAAGTAAGCCAGTCATTTCATTTTCCAAAGCGATCAATCCAATATCATCTGTTTTTCCTTTGACGGCGATCGATGGCTCAATTCCGTTTCTACCAGTGTAGTACATTTTGTTGAAAGCTCCATAGGGAATCAGGCAAGCCTCATCTTTAGACGGCAGGTCAAATAGCCCTTCTCCCTCTTCCTCAAAGACTCCAATTACCACGAATTTCATCCCTTTGATTTTGACTTCTTTGCCTATGACTTCCTCTCCCGGGTAAAGCGTATTAGCGATTTTCCGACCCAGAATCGCAAAATTCCGAGCTGCATTGATCTCGGATTCAGAAAAGTATCTACCTTCTTCTAGCGCTACTTCGAAAACATCCTGATAGGTATAAGCTACTCCGGTTAATTGCATCCCTTCATAGGCATTGCTTCTAGCTTTGATTATGGTATTCGCTGAAGCAGATACAGTCACAGCTTCAGCATTGGTTAGTCGCTCCTGAAGAAATTTATACTCAGCGACCGTCCCTGGAGGCCTTCTAAAATATTTCCACCAGGGGAAATTCTGTGGAGGCCCATCGGTAGCAAACGGAAAACGATCCACTCGCATGACATTGGTGCCTAAAAAAGAAAAGGAAGATCTAATATTATTTTCGAGCGAATCTACTAAAGTGAATACCGCGATAATCGCGAAAATACCTACCGTAACCCCGAGAAGTGATAGAATCGTACGGGTCAGATTAGATTTTAGTGCAGAAATTGCAAACCTGAAACTTTCCCAAGTAAGTTTGAAAAAGAGCATAATGTAAATAGTTGGTTAAAACAATTTGTTAAGTTAGCTGAAATTGGGCATTATTGTTAGTATCTTTGCATTTTTTAGAGTAATTCTTAAATCACTCAGAAATTTAAAATAGCTACATGAAATTATCAGATTTCAAATTTGAAGTACCAAAGAAATTAATCGCCTTGCACCCATCTCCTAACCGAGATGAGTCACGCTTAATGGTTGTGCATCGAAAGACAGGGCAAATCGAGCATAGAGTTTTCAAAGACATCACTGAGTATTTCCAAGAGGGAGATGTTTTTGTTAACAACGACACAAAAGTCTTCCCTGCGAGATTGTACGGAAACAAAGAAAAAACCGGAGCCGAGATTGAAGTATTCCTTCTTAGAGAACTAAACCAAGAACTCAAATTGTGGGATGTTTTGGTAGATCCAGCTCGTAAAATCAGAGTAGGAAATAAGCTTTATTTTGGAGATTCTGATCTTGTAGCAGAAGTGATTGATAATACGACTTCAAGAGGTCGTACCATTCGATTCTTGTTTGACGGCACGGATGAAGAGTTTCACAAGACTATCGATACCCTAGGCGAAACGCCACTTTTGAAAGAATTCATTGATAGAAAAGTTGAGGCAGAAGATCGCGAGCGATATCAAACTGTCTTTGCAAAAAATGTAGGTGCCGTAGCTGCACCAACTGCAGGACTGCATTTCACGCCTCATTTATTGAAGCGTTTGGAGCTTCTTGGAGTCGAAGTTACTCCAATTACATTGCACGTTGGTCTTGGTACATTCCGACAAGTGGATGTAGAGGACTTGACTAAGCATAAAATGGACTCTGAGAATTACTTTATTCCTGAGACGACTGTTGAGCATGTCAATAAGGCACTCGATGCTAAAAAGAGAGTGGTTTCTATTGGAACTACTGTTTTGAAAACTATAGAGTCTTCTGTGACCGCAAACAATAGATTGAAGATGAGCAGTGGCTGGACGGATAAATTTATTATTCCTCCTTACGACTTTAAAATCGCAAATGCTTTGGTCACTAACTTCCACCTTCCTGAGTCAACTTTGCTGATGACTACGGCAGCATTCGGAGGCTATGATTTGATCATGAAAGCGTATAAAGAAGCAATAAAAGAGAAATATCGATTCTTCTCCTACGGGGATGCGATGTTGATCCTCTAACTAGTAAAAGCCCCAATTTCGGGGCTTTTTTTCTTTCCAACAGAAAATTTCTCATTTTTCAATTCAGGAAGTTTTTTAAAACAAATGAATAAAGCAGCGATTCTTGTAGCCGGAGGAAAAGGAACTCGAATGGGAGGGACTATTGCCAAGCAATACTTACCCATTGGGGGAAGTCCGATTTTAATGCGGACGCTGAAAGTTTTCTATCAATTGTATAATCAGATCGATTTAATTTTGGTCCTCCCAAGGTCTGATTTTGAGTTCTGGAAAAAACTGTGTGAATCCTACAACTTTTCAATTCCTCATCGTCTGGTGGCGGGAGGTAATTCTAGATTCCAATCAGTAAAAAATGGGCTAAATCAACTTTCAGAATCTGCTGACTTGGTTGCGATTCACGATGGAGTTAGACCTTTTGTAGACCCCGAGGTAATCAAGGAAAGTTTTGAGGTGGCAGGTAAGTATGGAAGCGCAATTGCTGTAGTCCCTCTAAAAGATTCTATTCGTAAAGTCACTGATGACGGGAAGTCTTTTTACCAAGAGCGACAATACTTCAGATTGGTACAGACTCCACAGACTTTCCAAGTAAGTAAGATCAAACAGGCTTTTGCGGTCGACGAACTTCAGCAATTCACAGACGATGCAACCGTATACGAGCATCAAGGCTGGCAGGTAGAATTGATCGCCGGAAATCTGGAGAATATCAAAATTACTTCACCAGAAGATATGGGTTATGCCGAATTCCTCGCTTCAGCAGCTAATCGGTAAAACTGGCTACTACATTTTCATCGACTAATCTGTGGGCTTTACCGACTTTTCAGCCGCTTTAGCCGATTCGTCATTCCTCATGCATTAGGATTAGGGTAGGTTTGAGCATCATTTAAAACCATTCTATCATGAGCAGACTAAAACAACGTAATGACGGCGGAATAATTTTCGGAGTTATCATCTTAGCCGTAGGTGTATTGCTTCTTTTAAGGAAGCTTGGTTTCTTTTTTCCCGATTGGATTTTATCCTGGCCGATGATCTTGATCGCTGTAGGTACTTTTACTTTAATCAAGCACGAGTTCAAAAGCTTTTTTGGTGTAGTCGTGTTGTCGCTCGGAGTTTACTTCCTTTTCGAGCGGGAATTCGACTTCGATTTCGGATTGCAGCGCTATATTTTCCCTATCATTTTGATTGCCCTTGGATTTTATTTGATCACGCAGAAACGGCGAGAAAACAAGGTTATTGATGATATTCGATCTCAGATCAAAACAGGGGCATCGAAGGTTTCCAGCTCGATTAATTCTGATTCGAATGAAGAAGGGAAATCCGGGAATTCAGGATTTACAGGAATAGGAGGTACATCGGGATCTACTTTTTCAGATCGAGTGAATATTGATGCTATTCTAAGTGGAGTGAATAAGCGCGTGATGTCTAAGAATTTTCAAGGTGGAAAGTTGACCGCGGCTTTTGGAGGAATCGATTTAGATTTGACTCAATCTGATTTCACGGGGATTGTTACGCTTCAAGTGGATGTGATCTTCGGAGGAATGAAATTGATCGTGCCACCTCACTGGGATGTCAGGACTGAAGTGAGCAATATCGCAGCGGGGGTAGAGGACAAGCGAATCTACCGTCAATCTGAAGTGGATACAGACAAAGTGCTCTTAATCAAAGGCACAATATTCTTTGGGGGTTTGGAAATCAAATCTTATTAACGAGATTCAAGAAGGTATCTAAAACCCTAAAATTTTGTTTGCAAAAGCCTTTTCCAATCCTCACAAAGCAAAATGGATCATCCAAGGAGCCGGACTTATCTGGTTTCTTGGATGTTTTTCACTCCTTTATTTTTATGGGATTGAGCTGAGTTTAGCTTTGGCAGATTCAGGTTTATTCACCTTGGGTTTCATGCTCGGAGTATTTGTGTTGGAGCGGATCTTTAGCTTTTATATTCCCAAAGGTGGGAATAACTGGCTGCTGCTCATTATTCCTCTTCTGATGAGCTTGATCACCGTGTGGGCTCACGCTTACATCCAAAGTTGGTTTTTCGATGCTAATCCTGACTACAGCCAATTTCTACTTGACCATCGGTTTTTACGTTGGGTAGTATTGGGATTGGCAGAAGTTCTGGTCGCACTGATCGCTATTGTAGTTTCTAAGTTGGAGCAGCAGGAAGAATCTCAGCAACGCGAAACAATGATGAATGAGCTTTCAAAAGAGGCAGAACTGACCCAACTTCGTCAGCAGCTCCAGCCTCATTTTTTATTTAATAGCTTGAATTCGATCAATGCATTGGTCGTTAGTCAGCCTCAAAAAGCTAGAGAAATGGTCATTCAGCTCTCCGAATTTCTTTGCGGAACAATCCGAAAAGACCCTCAAAAATGGGTTTCAGTTTCGGAAGAGTTGGACTATCTTCGAATGTATTTGGAGATCGAGAAAGTCAGGTTTGGACACCGATTAACTATTAATTTTGAGATTGAAGAAGGTGCTGAATCCCTGCAACTCCCTCAATTGCTCATCCAGCCTTTATTGGAAAATGCAATCAAGTATGGGCTTTATGGAGTCACTGAAGAGGTTTCTATTAATCTGTCTATTTCAAAAAATCAAAACTACTTGATGATTTCCATTTCTAACCCCTATGACCCTGAAGTCACTCCAGCCAAAGGAACGGGCTTTGGGTTGGATTCAGTTGAGCGACGACTATTCTTAGTATTTGGGCGAAAGGATTTGTTGGAGACGAAACAGATGGATTCTAATTTCAATGTAAAACTGAAAATCCCGCAACGTAATGATTAAAACTATAATCATTGATGATGAGCCTCTTGCTGCAAGTATTATCCAAGAATACCTCTCCGAATTCCCTCAATTTGAGATTGTCAAAGTCTGTCAGGATGGATTTGAGGGTTTGAAGGCAGTCCAGAAGTTTCTGCCGGATTTAATTTTTCTGGATGTCCAAATGCCAAAAATCACAGGCTTTGAAATGCTTGAACTAGTGGAGGATCCTCCAGCAGTGATCTTCACCACAGCTTTTGATGAGTATGCGGTAAAAGCTTTTGATGCGATGGCGGTGGATTACCTCCTCAAGCCATTTTCGATGAGCCGCTTTTCTCAAGCGATTGATAGATTTTTGCAGCAATTTCCGACTGAAAAAAATACTTCCAAGTCAGAAGAATTTAGCGGATTGGCAGAAAAACGGGATCGATTAGTCGTTCGGGTCAAAAATGAGATCAAAATAATCCCGACCGCTGAGGTAGTCTATTTTGAAGCGGAAGGCGATTACATCGCAATTCACACCCCATCGGGAAAGTTTCTGAAAAAGATGACGATGAAGGCACTTGAAGAAGCTATAGATCCATTTCGGTTTGTCCGAGTGCATCGCTCTTTCATCTTAAATGTAAATCAGATTGCGAAAATCGAGCCCTATGAACGGGAAAATTATCTAGTCAAACTCCTAAGTGGTGGGCAAGTGCCAGTCAGTAAATCAGGCTACTCCAGGCTTCGTCAAGTTCTCGGGCTATAGCAGGATGACTTACTAAGATTGGAATTGAAAAATAAATGAATTCCAGCTTCCGGAGAATTAGGGTAAATTGAAATCTAACTTTTCTGACTTCGAGTTTTCTAAACCCTAAATAAAAGCTCAGATTCACTTGTCGTAAAAACCAAAAAGCCTCGAATTCCCGAGGCTTTATACTTAATATTCGTCTTCGTTGAAGAAGAAGTCATCTTTGGTAGGATAATCCGGCCAGATCTCCTCGATGGTTTCATAAGGTTCGCCATCATCTTCCAATTCTTGAAGATTTTCAACAACTTCCATAGGGGCGCCAGAGCGGATGCCGTAATCAATCAATTCATCCTTAGTGGCTGGCCAAGGGGCATCTTCTAGATAAGAAGCTAATTCAAGTGTCCAGTACATATGTCTATATTTTAAGAGTTCTCTCTGTTAAAGGGTGCAAAAATATCTTTTTTTTTAAATATTTACTCATGTACGACCTTAATTAAAAGAAAGTTGCTTCAAGATGTAATTTTTTACATCCACTTTTCGCTTTACACTAAAGAGTTTTTTCTTCATCATTATGTCGAAATCAGCCGATTGAACACGAAAATTGTCTGAATTAGACTGTGCCGCTTCCAGTTCTGACTGATCTCGGTGAAGAAGATCTTTTACCAAAGCAATTTTAATTTGAACCTGCTCCGCTGGAGATTTTTGATCCCAGTCCTCATATTTACCGTGAACCAGCTTTTCCAAAAAAGCTTTTTCAAAAACAATATCTGAGAAAAACTGAAAAGAACGAACGATCAAATTTGCTTCCTTCGGTTTCCGATCTGGGAGTTTTCGCCATTCTTCCTGGATCGCCTTTGCCCGACCGATCAACTCGTAGGAATTCGGCTTTCCGGCGAGCAACTTGATCTCCTCGGTGAGTTCTTCCACTTTTTTCATCAACTCCCGAGGATGCATGGTCGGACCAGGATTTAGGGTGCGCTTATATTTGGAGAAAATCCGGTTATTCAACTTTGAAAATTCATCCCAAAGTGGTTGTCGCTTTTCCGCAGGGACTTTACCGGCTTCCTTCCACTGCCTTTGAATCTTTTTAGAAACTTCAAAGGCCATCTTGACATCGACCAAGTCATGCGCTTCTCTAGCTTGCTCCACTAAAGATTCGTAGACTTTAATATTTTCGTCAGCTTGAAGTGCTAGTCCTTCGAAAAAGTGTCTTCTATTTTCAAAGAAATGCTGTACATGAGCCTCAAACTCTTCTTCTATCTGATCTTGTAAGTCTTTTTCTACAGGTCCTGTTTTGATCCAGCGAAGTTTCAGTTCTTTAAATGCCTCTGTGGTTTCTTTCCAGTCGGTATCTTCCTTTATTGCCTCTGCTTCTAGGATCAGTCCACGTTTTACCTCTAGGTTTTTTTCGCGATTCCCTTGGATGATTTCATTTAGAAAAGCTTCCTGTGTATTCAGCTCCTCGATCAAAGGAACGAAATCTCCGAGTGCATCAGCTTTCATCAAAGATTCTCTCAAGTGAATCAACTTCATCAGAAAAGATCCCTTGTTTTCGTTTTCTTGAATGTCAGATTTTAATTTTTCGACCTTCTCGCTGAGTTGGTCAAATCGAGCCTCAAAGTAGTTTAGCGTAGAGGTCTCATTTTCTTTTACTTCTCCAATCTTCCGATCCTCCTGTCCTAAAAAACCCTTCAAAAAAACTTTATTCTCTTTTATGTATCCATAAGGATGGTCCATAGCGCTACAATTGGGTTTAGGTGGTCGTTTTCAACTTTTCGCAAATTAATTAATTCAAAAGCACTTATCCTAAGAAAGGGGTTTTTTTGCCATCTTTGATTTCTTTCGAGTTTTAATACAGTAAAAATTTAACCTATGAGTTCTGAAAAAATCATCTTTTCAATGGCTGGAGTCTCCAAAGTCTTCCCGCCACAGAAAAAAGTCTTAAAAAATATCTACCTCTCATTTTTTTACGGTGCCAAGATCGGAGTTCTCGGTCTCAACGGTTCTGGAAAATCCTCCCTTTTAAAGATCATCGCAGGAATGGATAAGGAATTCCTTGGTGAAGTGGTCTGGTCTCCAGGTTACACTGTGGGAATGTTAGAGCAAGAGCCAAAGCTTGATCCTACTAAAACAGTCAAAGAAGTCGTGGAGGAAGCAGTTTATGAGACAGTGGCCCTGCTCAAGGAGTTTGAAGCAATCAATGAGAAATTCATGGATCCAGCGCTCATGGAAGATCCTGATGCTATGGATAAGCTGATCGAGAAGCAAGGAGCCGTTCAGGAGAAGCTGGACGCCGCTAACGCCTGGGAACTGGACGTCATGCTGGATAAAGCGATGGATGCGCTAAGACTGCCTCCTAGCGATGCTAATGTGGCTAACCTTTCTGGTGGAGAAAAGCGACGAGTTGCCCTTTGCAGATTGTTACTTCAGGAGCCGGATGTCTTGCTATTGGATGAACCCACCAATCACCTCGATGCGGAATCTGTGCATTGGCTGGAGCAGTATTTGCAAAATTACAAGGGTACCGTCATTGCCGTGACCCACGATAGATACTTCTTGGATAATGTGGCCGGTTGGATCTTAGAATTGGATCGAGGCGAGGGAATTCCCTGGAAAGGAAATTATTCTTCTTGGTTGGAGCAAAAGCAAAACCGTCTGAAGCAAGAAGAGAAAACTGAATCCAAGCGTCAAAAAACTTTGGAGCGAGAACTTGAATGGATCCGAATGACTCCGAAAGCCCGGCAGGCAAAAGGCAAAGCCCGTTTGAGTGCCTATGATAAATTGATAGGGGAAGAATCTAAGGAAAGAGAAGCCAAATTGGAATTGTTTATCCCACCTGGACCTCGTCTTGGGGCCAAAGTGATAGAGGCTAATGGTGTCTCCAAGGCTTATGGTGATAAGTTGCTATTTGAAAATCTTAGCTTTTCCCTTCCTCAAGGTGGGATCGTCGGGATTATCGGGCCAAACGGTGCAGGTAAGACCACACTTTTCAAATTGATCACTGGTCAGGAGAAGCCTGATTCAGGAAATTTCGAGGTGGGAGAGACCGTACAACTGTCCTATGTAGACCAAGAGCATGACTTTCTTGACCCCAATAAAAGTGTCTATCAGACCATTTCTGATGGGAATGAGCTCATGAAGCTGGGCAATAAGGAGATCAACTCTAGAGCGTATGTTTCAAAGTTCAACTTTGGCGGATCGGATCAGGAGAAGAAAGTCGGAGTACTTTCGGGAGGTGAGCGAAACCGAGTTCATTTGGCGATGATGCTGAAAGAAGGCGGCAACTTGCTGCTACTCGATGAGCCTACCAACGACTTGGATGTGAACACCCTTCGTGCTTTGGAAGAAGCTTTGGAGAATTTCGGTGGCTGCGCGGTGGTGATTTCCCACGACAGATGGTTCCTGGATAGGATCTGTACACATATTCTGGCTTTTGAGGGCGATTCCCAAGTGGTGTGGTTTGAAGGAAACTTCTCCGACTACGAAGAAAGCAAAAAGAAGCGCCTGGGCGATGTGACTCCAAAAAGGATTCGGTATAAGAATTTGAAGTAAGTTAGAAAGTCAGAAATCTAAAATCAGAAGTCTTTCTGTAGTGTATAAAACCTTTGGAGTCTTTAGGATTCCAAAGGTTTTTTTTTGAAAACATCTTAAATATTTAATTTTGAGTTTCATCTGTTTTTGGGCGAAACTGAATCTTGATTACTATTTAATTAGGAGATTGCAGGAGATTATTTGGTAAAATTTTGTTTCGTGCGATTTTAGGATTTTTCGAAGAAATATTTGAACTGATCTATTTATTGTTTTCTTAATTTTTTTTTAGTTATTCATGAATTAAACATTTCTTTTTACAAGATCGGATTTTCATGAAGACTTTAGGATTGATTTCGCTGTTTGCATTAGGGTTATTTTCGAAGGGGTGGCGGTTCATGGATTTTTTTTGGGGCACAATTTACTCTTGGCAAAGACTCACATCGGAATCGGGAGTTATATGTCCAAGCAGTGATTGGTCACTTTTGCTTGAGTCTGAACAAAAATTCAAAGCAACTTACTCATTGACTCACATGTCAAAATGGTTCCTAAATTCTGTTGGACTGATCAGCTTCCCAGATGTTGTACCCTTTAATTTTTTAACTAATGGAGAATAAAATCTTTCCGTCTTCCATTATTCAAAACACGGTAGAAGTCTATGACTCCAGGATCAGAGCTTTTATCAATGACGTGTCCATTAGTTTTTTGGTCAATGTCTTTATCGTGATTTTTTCTTTTGCCCTGATATTTAAGCTTTTTAAATCCAATGACTTATGACAGGTTTAAAATATTATGAACGTACCAAAATGTTGATTGAGCTGATTGAGAAGAAGAAAACTGGGCCTCCAAGTGAACTAGCTAATCAAATTGGTGTCACTAAAAGGATGATCTATCATATTCTGGACGATCTGCGATTATGTTTGGAACGGGATATTATATATTCCAAAGAGGAAAAAAGTTATGTTTTCGATAAAGAAACTTGATTCGGTGAAAGATTATTTCACCAAGCCGAATTTATGTTCGGTTATTCTAAATCAAATAACCAATATATTATGAAAAAAACAGTTTTAATTTGTCTTGGCCTTTTCTTTGGACTGGCAGTGAGTTCAGCAAATGCTCTATGTATTAATTGTGGATGTTCTAGTGCTTATCAAACTTGCTCCGCAAGGGCTGCATTAGCTGATGAAGGAGGGTTAATAGACAATGGAGATGGTTCACTTAGTTACGGCGGTTCTGAGGCTGAGTGCAAGCAACTACGTAGTGATTGTCATGGTGGCGGTGTGAAAATCCGACTTTAAATCAAATTAGCTCCTTACACTAGCGATAGTGGAAGGAGCTTTAAAATTCATTATATGAAGAAATATAATTTCCTTGAAATCCTTCTTTTTTCCCTTTTCTTTTTGGCTTGTAAAAGTGAAACAGCAGAGTTTCAATCCAAACAATTAAATATTTTACGAAAAATTGATTTACAACAAAATTTTGGAGGTTTCACTATAGATCAATCAGTAAACAAATATTGTGATCATTACATTATATTTGATAGAGCAAATCAAAACGTCCTATTAGTAGATTTAAATTTTTCGAAAGTCTTTCAGGAATTTGATTTAAAAAACACACTATTAGAAAGTGCTCCGCTCTATGGATTTGACATTCTGGAAAACAAACTTTTTTTAAGGACTTCATCCGGGTTTGCAGTTTATAATCTGGATAATAATCAATTGATAGGGACTTTTAAAAATCCCTTTCCTCTTTCGAATCATCTCCTCAGATTCAAGGGCAAAAATTTTGCAACCGTGGTATCAGAATCAAGTGTCACGGTAGTAAATTTTTTATGGGATGACGAAAAAGGCTTCGTGGATATCAAAGAAGTAGTAGCTGTACCGACTAAAAGGTTAACGATCGATGTTGATTTGTCAGGATGGCTATTTGGTTTAAAAAATTCACTCGCCTATATAGATGATTGGTCAGGTGAATACACTTTACTGGATATAGACAGGAAGGAAATTATCAAGCAAGGAAGGCTTCCTTTAGGAGGGCCGTTGGAGGAAAATTATGAAATCGATGAGTCAAACATATATTCTGGCAATTATAAAAATGCCTATAGCCTAACTCAACTTGATGATTCATCATTTTTTATCCTAAGAGAAGTGGATTGGGAGATCAGTACCGCTACAGAGATTGATTTGAGTCTAGAAAGTGATAAAATGAGAATAAGAAAAAGGGTACATCTATTTGATCAGGATTTTGAGATTATTCGGTCTTTTCAATTGGAGAACTTTGCTACCTCTATTTTTTATGATAACGGAAAGTTGATTGTTAATCACTCAGGAGATGAAGAATTCTATGTTTATGAAATTTTGGATTAAATTAACCGTAATTGGGATTCTGTTTTTAAGCTTGCAACCATCTTTTTCACAGGACTTGGTGATAAATGACAGGAGCATTGATGCTTTTATACAGGATATCCTTAAGGACAAAAGGCTGGAGTTTGTATATTCCAGAAGAGGCTATTTATTTAGTGATTTTCTTATGTTGGCAGAAGATCAAAAAATTGTGAGTGTTTATAGAAATAATGGTAAAATCATCTCTAATGGGACACCAATTTTGTTTTTAGATAGTAAGAACCTTCAGCTTGACTCTTTGTTTTTTAACAGCTGGCCTCCATTTGGTACTCCAAATACTTTTAATCCACTTTCTGAATTAGATGGATCCTTATTGTTTTTTCCTAATTCAGTTTATAAATCAAAATCTAATTTTCCAGATTTAAAAAAGCCTACCAGAGGATTTGTTCAAAATTTTAATTTCAAGGAAAGAATTCAATTTAAAAATTTAAGTTCTTCAAATCAGCTACTATTAGAATATTTTAAATATGATGATAAAAAACGCATATTAAATTCAAAAAATTTAAAAAAATCATTTAGCTATGACTCGATTTTATATCGCTATACTAATTCAAAAATAGCCATATTCGATGGTAGTCAGGAAGTGGTTTATTTTTTAGACAGATTGAATGATTTCGATATATTGTCTTATGACTTATCGAATAATGGGTTGATTAATTTTGAGATTTTTGATAATGAATCGATAGTATTTTGTTCTAGAAATAAAAAAACTAACAAATTTGAAATAAGAACACTTAATGTCATAACGGGAGAATCTGAAATGATTTATGAGTCAATTTATTATATCCCTAGGGTTAAGGTATTTAACCATGCTATCTATTTTGAAATAGCATCAAAATTCTCCGATAGTGAATATGCTGAATCCATCATTTTTGAAATAAACCTTTGAATTTTTATAAGCTCTCACAATTATTCCGCTTTGGGATTTTCAATTTTTCAAATGATTTATATAACCATTTCGTTAGAAATCCGACATCAAGGGCCTAAGTAATACCAGCTTTCGGCAAATGGTATCGGTAGTGCCACAGCGGATTGATCTTTTTGCAGGCAACCTCATCGAAAATATTGCCTTGGGAGATTACCAACCCGATATGCAAAAAGTAGTACATATCTGCAACCGGCTGGGGATGATGGATTTTATAGAGGGCTTACCCAATGGTTTTGGGACCTATTTGGGCGAAAATGGAGCAACGCTGTCCGGAGGCCAAAAACAGCGGGTTGCTATTGCCAGATCGCTGTATCGAGACCCTGAAATTTTGATTTTAGATGAGGCTACAGCGTCCTTGGATCCGGACTCGGAGCAGTTTGTCCAGCAGGCGATCCGAATGCTTGCGGTAGAGGGGAAGACGATCATCTTCATCACGCATAGATTGGCTGCGGTACAGGACTTTGATCGACTGTATGTCCTTGATAAGGGGAAGCTGATCGAGGAGGGAAGTCATACGGAACTCATAGCCAAAGAGGGAAAATACTTTCAGATGATCCGTAAGCAACTGGTAGTTCTGTAAGGAGATAGTAGCAAGTAGTTAGTATCAAGTAGGTAGCATGGTAAAAAGTAAGTAATTGGAGATAGAATAGTTAAGAAATAGATTAATCATGAACTTTTAAAGAGAGAAAGTATGGAATTTATCAAACAAATCGAACGACTACAGTTATTGAATAAGCTGGTGAGAGAGCAGCGAACGGGAAGTCCTGAAGAACTGGCAGGAAGGCTGGGTGTCAGTAGGCGGCAATTGTATGCTTATCTTGAATTTTTGAAAGATTATGGGATAAATATTGTCTATTCCAGAAAAACGAATAGTTTTCGTTTCAACAACGGAAAGGAAATAAAGATTGAATTTCAATTCCAGGTTTTGGATGATCAAGTAAGCAGAAATATAAATGGCGGGAAATTTTCATTAAATAATTTTCCGTGCTTTTTTTCTGCACGGAGCGAAACGAAATTAGCATCATGATCATCCGCCAAGCCCCATGCTAGCTACCGGAGAAGGCATTGCTGTGATGAGGTATCCTGACTCCTGGTAAAGGTCGGGGAAAAATTAAATTTTTAAAAGAATGGATAAATTTAAAGAGTTGAGTTTTGAGGAGATGCAGGAGGTTGATGGGGGAGATTTTTCTTTATGGTCACCATCTATTGCATTACTTGATTTTACAATTGGAATTATGGAAACATATGCAGATGCAGTTGTCAAATATCATAATCAATTTAAATATCAAAATTAAAATCTAGAAAAATGAAAGAATTAACAAGGTTCGAATTAATCCAGATAAATGGTGGTGAAATTTCCTTAGCCAGAAAAGCAGGACAAGCTTTTGGCGATACTCTAGGATGGCTCACAGCAGGAGCGATTTTCCTCGCTGATGCAGCAGTTGATGTTTGGAAATCACTATAATAGTAAAGGAGGGGGATAAG
>JAFMBQ010000295.1 GCA_017858365.1 Algoriphagus sp.
GCAGATAAAATGTATATCTCAAATATGATATGATGTTAAGCGGACACCTCTATTAGATAAATTTATCCTTTTAATTGAAATAAAAAGTTCACCTATGCTAAAGTCATTGAAAGGTCTAACAATAGCTTTATTTGCCGTTACAGCCTTTAGTTGCGTGTCAAACGAAAAGATTATATATCTGCAAAACTTAGAGGGAAATAAGCCTATACCAGAGGGTGAATTGATCTCGTATGAAATTCCCGAGTATCGACTTCAGTACAATGATATCATTGATGTCAATGTGCAAACAATTGATGATCTGATCGAAGGAGGCTTCAATAATAAAAATATACCCGGAAATAATCAGCAAATGCAAGTGGCTGGGCAATCCGGAGGCGATATCTACTACATGACTGGATATACGGTTGATGAGAAGGGGAATATTCGTTTGCCTATTGTAGGAGAAGTGCAGGTGAAAGATAAGACCATTGACGAAGCCAGGCTCGAGATAGAGAAGAAGCTGAGAACGCTGGTGGTATCTGAGCTATATATGTGAAGGTAAAGCTAGGAGGGATTCGTTATTCGGCTTTGGGAGAATTTAGAAGACCCGGAAAATTTGTAGTCCTCCAAGATCGAATGACCATTTTTGAAGCTGTTGCCAATGCCGGTGATCTGACTCCTGTGGCAAAGCGAAATGAGATACTTCTCATCAGACAATATCCCGAAGGGACCAAAATTCACCGACTAGACCTTTTGGATCGTCAATTGATCGAATCACCTTTTTATTTTATCCAACCCAACGACCAAATCTATGCCGAACCGATGAAGGTGAGGGAAATCGGTGCAGGGGAGAATGCTGCCGAATCGTTTGCTTTGGTTATCTCTGCTATAACCGCTTTAGCTTTGATCTTGAATTTATTGAAGTAATTCCTTATGTATACCAATACCTCTACCCCCCCAAACCCTCAATCTCCTTTTATAACTCAAAAAGAGGATGAAATTGATTTGAAGGTACTGTTATTTAATTACCTGCAATTTTGGCACTGGTTTGCCATTTGTATGTTTTTGGGAGTAGTCTTTGCTTTTCTTTTTAATAGATACTCAACTAATATTTATAAAATCGAGTCAACCGTACTGGTGGTGGATGACAAGCCTAGTCTGGGAACTGATTTGTTTGAGTCGAGCGGCTTGGGGATGCTACAGGGCAAGAGCAATATTGAAGACGAGATTGGGATTTTGAAATCATTTACACTTGCAGAGGAGTCTGTGAGTGAGCTCAATTTGAATGTTCAATATTTTGCGGAAGGTTTTTTGAAGACCACTCAAATCTATTTGAAAACACCTGTTTTGGTTACCCTAGATTGGAGCAAGCCGCAGTTGGTGGGGGGAATGTTTCGGATCGAAGTTCTCAATGAGGATAGCTTTGAGCTAAAAATCGAGGCAGATGATTTTCGGGTTTTCAACCCAGCTGACCCTTATTATAAGCAAACCCCTGAGCGAGAGCTCAGTTTTAAAAAGTCTGTTTTTTCTTTTGGAGAGTTGATTTCCGGCGAGAATTATTCTTTTGTTGTCAATCAGGTTTCAGGGCTCCCAGGAGATGTTCTCTTATTTAATTTCGTGGATACCCCTTCATTGGCATTGAAGTTTAAAACGGATTTGGCAGTGTCTCCAATTAATAAGCAGGCTTCAATTCTCTCGTTAAGTTTGGAGACTCCGGTCCGAAAGCTAGGAGAGGATTACATCAATAAAGTAATGGAGACGTACCTCTCCCGAGAGCTGAAAGAGAAAAACAGAGCTTCGGAAAGTACGATACAGTTCATTGAAAATCAGCTGACTGGAATTTCGGACTCCCTTCGCTTTTCAGAGAATAAGCTTCAGGAATACCGAACAGAAAATAAGGTTTTTAATCTATCTGAGGAGGGCTCGGTGATTTTTGGGCGAATGCAGGATTTGGAGAAGGCCAAAGGTCAAACCGACATCAATTTAAAATATTATCAGACGCTTCAGACCTATTTGTCCAGCAACCAAAATACTGACTTGGTAGCTCCCTCTATCATAGGTGTCACAGATCCTCTGCTAAACTCACTGGTAGAATCCTTAAGTATGCTTCAGGCCGAAAAAAGCCGGTTGACTAGTAACTTTTCTGATCAGGCACCGGCAGTACGAGAGAATGCCACCCGCATTCAAAACACCAAAAAAGCGCTTCGAGAAAATGTGAATTCAGCAATTCGAAACACTGAAAATGTTTTAGCTGACCTGAATAGCCAAATTCGATTGTTAGAGCGGGACATCAATTCTCTACCCGAGACGGAGCGAAAACTACTAGGGATCCAAAGACAATTTTCGATCAACGAGAACATTTATATTTATCTATTGCAGAAAAAGGCAGAAGCCGAAATTACCAAAGCAGCGAACATGCCCAAGAATTCTATTTTGGATTCTGCAAAGGCTGGACAAGAACCAGTTGCCCCAAAGCGAAGCTTAAATCTTTTTATAGGATTGATACTGGGGTTGATTCTTCCTCTTGGTTTTGTCACGGTAAAGGACTTTTTAAATACCAAAATTGAAGATCCAAAGGAATTAGAAAATCAGATCAAGGTACCTTTAATAGGAATGATTGGTAGGAATACTTCTGAAAATGCGATACCTGTATTGACTAATCCAAAGTCAACGGTAACGGAATCTTTCAGGTCACTCAGAGCTGACATGTCCTATTTAAGTCCCAATCGGAATAATTTGGCCATCCTATTTACCTCATCGGTTTCAGGCGAGGGCAAAACATTTGTATCCATAAATGTGGCTTCGGTGTATGCATTAATGGGTAAAAAAACGATTTTGATCGGATTGGATTTGAGAAAGCCGAAAATTGCTGAAGATTTCAATCTTACAAATGATAAGGGAATGAGTACTTGCTTAAGTTCTGACACGCCATGGCAGGATGTAGTCAAAGCCTCAGGCTATCATGAGGATTTAGATGTGATTCTATCTGGTCCCATCCCTCCTAATCCTGCGGAGTTATTATTGCAGGAGAAATTTGGGCAGATTATCCGGGAGATTAAAGATTCATATGATGTGGTGATTTTTGATTGCCCGCCGGTAGGCTTGGTGTCAGAGACCAAGGAGCTTTTTGCGTTCTCCGATATTAATTTCTTCGTATTCCGTCAAGGGTACTCCATGAAGGGGAATTCGCAAATTCTTAATAATTTAGTTGAAAAAGGTGGCGTTTCAAAGATTTATGGTATTCTCAATGATGTGCATATCGATAAAGGTTACGGTTACGGTTATGGCTATGGCTACGGTTATGGCTATGGAAATAACAGTTATGGATACCATGAAGAGATGCAGCTACCTTGGTGGAAGCGTGCGTTAAGAATGAAAAGCTAGGTTTTTCAAGCTAGACTAAAATTTTAAAGGAAATCAGAGAAATCTGATTTCTTTTTTTTTTGCAATCAAAAGATTAAAGAAATAGGAGGGTAAAATGGAAAGGATACTGTCCCAGGAATAAAGCTTTTCATCTTAAAATATCGGGTTGAATTTCTTCATAAAACCTAGCTTAGGGAGCTTGCCTTCTGTAAGGATGGCTTACGGGAACTAAGGTAAATCTTTTGGGAGAACAGACTTTCAAAGAAATAACTGCTAAAATCGGGAAGCTTTACCGAGCTTATATTCCGCTTGATTAATCTTTCAAAAATTTTGAATTGGTATAACTATATTTAAAATACATTTTTCAGCATATAAAATTGATGGCTAAAAATAGGCTTGAAAATTAGTAGAGAAGCTACCCAGTTGATTACCTTTACGGTATCAGTTTGTTGTTAAAGACGCTAATTTTTGAAATTAAGCACGTTTCAACTTTAAATTTTAGAAAAATTTATATGACAATCTGAGAGTTTTGATATTTCCTGCTAGGTTCTTGTTTGAATAAAATAGGTGTTTTGGTAAGTGTATAAATTCAATTTAACATTGCTCTACCTAGCTTATTCAATGGGACTGAAAGGGCGAAGCGAAATTTTTAATAACTAATCTTTCTTAAGATTTTTTCCAATTATGAAAATCATTAATGTGATTCTTTCTGGTGGAGTTGGTTCGAGACTATGGCCATTGTCCCGAAAAAGCAGACCAAAACAATATCTCCCGATTTTTGATGGTGAAACACTCTTTCAAAAAACAGCCGCCCGGAATATTAAATTTTGTGATGAAATTGTAGTTGTTGGTAATCAAGATAATTACCTGCTTTCTAGAAAAGATTTAGAGAAACTTGATATAAAAAAATATACTGAAATAATCGAGGCGAGCCCTCGAAATACTGCAGCAGCAATAGCTTTTGCTGCATTTGCAGCAAATCCAGCTGATATTTTATTTGTAACTCCATCAGATCACTTAATTAACTCTGGAGATAAATACGCCGAATCGGTAAATAGAGCTATTGACTTAGCGAAAGCTGGTTACATAGTTACCTTTGGGTTGAAACCGACTTACCCCGAAACAGGGTTTGGTTATATTGAATCGGAAGGGGAAATTGTGAGAGGGTTTCACGAAAAACCCAATCTGGAAGATGCGAATCAATTTATCGCTTCAGGTAATTATTTTTGGAACTCCGGAATGTTCTGTTTCCCAGCTGGTGCTTTTTTAAGTGAGCTAGAGAAATATGAGCCTGAACTACTTGAAGCAGCACAACACACGTACAGAAATTCAGATGGGTCAGCACTAGGCCTTGATCTTTCATTAAAGATCCCTTCCATTTCTGTTGATTATGCAGTGATGGAGAGAACCGAAAAGATAAGAATGGTTCCTTCTGATTTCGAATGGTCAGATATGGGCTCATTTGA
This sequence comes from Algoriphagus sp., assembly GCA_017858365.1. Lineage (GTDB taxonomy): Bacteria > Bacteroidota > Bacteroidia > Cytophagales > Cyclobacteriaceae > Algoriphagus. The sequence continues at coordinate 4,809 of JAFMBQ010000295.1, forward strand.
ATCAATCTATGATTATTTGGATTCACATGGACATCCAAAGGATTCAAATGGGAATATGTGCATCGGCACTCAAGTGCATTGGGAGTTTTTAGGTGTTGAAAATACGATCCTGATTCAAACCGAGGATGCTATTCTAGTTCTAAAAAAAGAAAATGCCCAAGATGTAAAAAAGATCTTTGAGCGATTGGAGAAGGAAAAACCAGAGTTGGTTTCATAAGCTGTTAATTCGTTAAATTGTTAAATCTTATCCATGGCGAGTATAACTTCCTTTGAGGAATTAGAGACATGAAAATTGGCAGGCGGACTTAGTTTGAATGTCCTTATATTATCTCGAAAGGAAAAATTTTCAAAAGATTTCCGCTTTTGTGGTCAAATTAATTCAGCAGCAGAATCTGTAATGGACCCTGTGAAATAGTCCCATGTATTATGTATATATTATTCAAAGCGAAAAGGATAAGATGTTTTATATTGGATTTACGTCTGATTTAATGCGAAGATTTTCAGAGCATAATACAGGTTTAGCAACCTCAACAAAGCATCGAGTGCCATTTACTTTAGTCTCTTACGAATGTTGTCTAAATCGAAATGATGCAATTCATCGCGAGAAATGTCTGAAAACTACCTATGGAAAAAGGTATATAAAGAATCGATTGAAAAATTTTCTATTGGAATAATATTTCACAGGGTAGCTGAAGGATTTGAAAGAGATGGAAATAGGGAATTTAT
>JAFMBQ010000296.1 GCA_017858365.1 Algoriphagus sp.
ATCGTCTTTGCAAATTTACCTTCCTGCAAGACCAAATGATCAGCCGGAGTCACAACTAAAGTGGCATGTGGATCGATCGAGTGAATTTTATAGCTGGCGTAAGCAATGCAAGCAGCAGTATTCCTCCTCAAGGGCTCTACCATAATCTGATGACTTTTCAGATCAGGGAGTTGCTCTTTGACTAAATGTAAATATTTCTTGTAGGTAATGATGACGAACTGGTCTGGATCGGAAAATTCCTTAAATCGATCATAAGTCATCTGTAATAAGGAACGGCCGGTACCCAAAATATCTAAAAATTGCTTTGGAAATTTTCTTCGACTATGTGGCCAAAACCGGGTTCCGATTCCACCTGCCATAATCACGATATAGGGTTTGCTATTCATTTTAAACTATTCCTTCTTTCATCAATTCATGAATATGGACAAATCCTGCTATTTTCTCTCCATCCATGGCTACTAATTGTGTAATATTATGATTGCGCATTAAATTATAAGCTTTAACAGCAAACTCATCTTTGGCTATAGTTTTTGGATTAGCCGTCATAATATCAATAGCTTTCAGGGATTGGATATCAAGCGTCTTCTGGAGCATTCTTCGAAGATCTCCATCTGTAATGATTCCGACGAGCCGATCTTCTTGATCCACCACAGCAGTGGCACCCAAGCGTTTGCTTGAAATTTCCATGATAATATCAGTTAACCCTGAGTCTTGATTCACTTTAGGAATTTGATCTTTACCCAATAAATCTTCTACTTTAAGATAAAGCTGTTTTCCTAAGGTGCCTCCTGGATGGTATTTTGCAAAATCCTCTGAAGTAAATCCTCTAGCTTCCAATAAACAAACTGCCAAAGCATCTCCCAAGGCCAAATGTGCGGTAGTGCTAGTAGTGGGTGCAAGGTTATGTGGACAAGCCTCTTCACCGATTGTAGCATTCAAAACGTAATCGGCATGCGTAGCTAAGTAGCTATCAGTATTACTGACCATCCCAACCAAGATAGATCCGGATTTCTTGAGAAGCGGAACCAACACTTTAATTTCTGGAGTATTTCCACTTTTAGAAATACAGATAACCACATCTTCAGATTGGATCATTCCCAAATCACCATGAATAGCATCCGCAGCATGCATAAAAAGCGCTGGAGTTCCGGTAGAATTCAGTGTCGCCACAATTTTATTGGCAATTATGGCACTTTTTCCTACTCCTGTGACAACAACTCTACCTTTCGAGGCTAAAATTCTAGCAACACAAGAGTCAAAATCCTCATCTAAAAAATTTACAAGGTTTAAGATAGCTTGTGCTTCATTTTGAAGGACACCTGTGGCTATACTTCTAATATTTTTAGCTAAATTCAATTTCAACTGAGTTTGGAACCTGTTCAAACAAAGGTATAAACTTATTAGTGATTCTTGTTTTAAAGGATTTCGTTACCCTTATTCATTTTCAACGTGGAAGAAAAAGTAAAAGCAGAGCTTAAAAAAATCTTTGGCTTCAGTCAGTTTCGTGGAAATCAGGAAATTATTATCGATAACCTGATGAACAAACGAAACACGTTTGTAATAATGCCCACGGGGGCTGGCAAATCTCTTTGCTATCAGTTGCCCGCTGTAGTCAACGAAGGAACAGCTATCGTTATTTCCCCTTTGATCGCGCTGATGAAAAATCAAGTCGATCAACTGAATGCACTGGGAATCAATGCACATTTCCTAAATTCTACGCTCAATAAATCAGAGTCCACCAAAGTCAAAAACGAGGTGCTGAGCCAGAAAACCAAACTGCTTTATGTCGCCCCGGAATCTCTGACCAAAGAAGAAAATATCGAATTCTTAAAGAAAGCGAAAATCAGCTTTGTGGCTATTGATGAAGCACATTGTATCTCAGAGTGGGGACATGACTTCCGTCCGGAATACCGCCGTATTAAGTCCATTGTAGCCCTAATCGCTCCCACACTTCCGATTATCGCCCTAACTGCTACCGCCACACCTAAAGTCCAGCAGGATATACAGCGGAATCTTCAAATGGAGGAAGCTGATTTATTTAAATCCTCCTTCAACCGAACTAATCTATTTTATGAGGTTCGTCCAAAAGTTAAGAATGAGTCCAAGAAGAGCCTGATTAAGTTTATCAAAGGTCATAAGGGCAAGTCGGGAATCATTTACTGCCTGAGTAGAAAGAAAGTCGAAGAAATCGCTGCACTTCTCCGAGTCAATCAGATCAATGCAGCGCCCTATCATGCTGGTTTGGATTCCGCTATTCGGATAAAAAATCAGGATGATTTCCTCAATGAAGAATTGGACGTCATTGTTGCCACCATTGCATTTGGGATGGGAATCGATAAGCCAGATGTCCGCTATGTGATTCATTACGATGTGCCAAAATCTTTAGAAGGCTACTATCAGGAGACTGGTCGAGCAGGTCGAGATGGATTAGAGGGCCATTGTCTGATGTTTTACAAATACGAGGACATCGTTAAGCTGGACAAATTCAATAAAGACAAAGCAGTCACGGAGCGAGAAAATGCAAGAATCTTGCTTCAGGAGATGGCAGCCTTTGCCGAAACTGGAGTCTGTCGTAGAAAATTTATCCTGAATTACTTCGGTGAGACTATGGATGATGATTGTGGATTTTGCGACAACTGTAAGCGTGATCGGGAAACTTTCAAAGGAATGGATCTTGCCTTGAAAGTCTTGGAAGCTTCTAAACAGACCAATGAGCGGTTTAGATTAGACCACTTAGTCAGCGTCTTGGTCGGAGAAAAAACCGATTATGTAGAAAGCTACAAACATGATGAATTACCTATTTTCGGCTCAGGGGCTGATCACACCCCGAAAACTTGGGTCGGAGTGATTCGTCAGAGTATGATCAAGGATTTCTTGGAAAAAGATATTGAAAGCTACGGGGTTCTCAAATTGACTCCGAAAGGAAAAGCTTTCATGGAAGACCCCTATGAGATCGATCTTTATAAGGATCATGATTTTGAAGCGGAAGTGGAGAACGAGCAGGCAGAAATAATAATAAATGCGGGAATAGCTTATGACGAAAAGTTATTTGAACTTCTTAAGGCTGAACGAAAGAAAGTCGCTCGTTCCAAAGGGTTACCACCTTATGTGATTTTCCAAGATCCATCACTTGAAGAAATGGCGACAGTCTATCCAACTACGAAGGAAGAACTCGCACAAATCAATGGCGTGGGTATGGGAAAAGTCGCTAAATTCGGTGCTCCATTCCTTAAGTTAATTGAAACGTATGTTGAGGAAAATGAGATCGAGACTGCGTCTGATGTAGTCGTAAAATCCTCCGGTACACGATCGAAGGTAAAAATATCAATCATTCAGCAGATCGACCGAAAAACCGACTTGGATGAGATAGCAGGAAATCTAAATATAACTTTGACTGAGTTGCTTCAAGAGATTGAGCAAATTATATACAGTGGAACAAAATTGAATATCGATTACTACATCGAAAATATCATGGATGATGAGCGAGAAGATATCCTCCATGAATATTTCATGAGTGCAAGTACCGATAATATTAAGGCAGCGTTGGAAGAATTGGAAGATGAAGATTTCGCGGAAGATGAATTACGGGTTTACCGTATCAAATTCATTTCACAACACGCCAATTAAATTAGAATTGAGTCAATGAATATACTCTTACTGGGAAGCGGCGGCAGAGAACATGCTTTCGCTTGGAAAATCGTCCAAAGTGTCGATTGTACAAATTTATATGTGGCACCTGGTAATGCTGGGACAGCAACTATAGCAACTAATATTTCGCTTGGAATTACAGATTTCCCAGTGATTAAATCATTTATTTTAGAAAAAGGCATCGATTTAGTGGTCGTCGGTCCTGAGGAACCTTTGGTCAAGGGAATTGTAGATTTTCTTCAAGCTCAGCCTGAGACTTCAAAAATCCCTGTGGTCGGCCCCTCAGAAATGGGTGCCAGACTCGAGGGAAGTAAGGACTTTTCTAAGCGATTTATGCTCAGAAATGGAGTCCCAACAGCCTCCTATGAGACCTTTACCGCCTCAGAACTTGAGGAAGGTTTTGCTTTTCTAGAAAAACAGAATCTTCCAATTGTGTTAAAAGCAGATGGGTTAGCCGCAGGAAAAGGTGTTTTGATTTGCCTTACTCTGGAAGAAGCAAAGGCCTCCTTAAAAGAAATGCTCATAGATCAGAAATTTGGAGAAGCCTCCTCAAAGGTGGTAATCGAAGAGTTTTTGACTGGAATAGAGCTATCTGTTTTCGTAGCTACCGATGGTGAGAATTATAAAATTCTTCCCGAGGCTAAGGATTACAAACGGATTGGCGAAGGCGATACGGGTCTCAACACTGGAGGAATGGGTGCAGTGAGTCCCGTAGTTTTCGCAGATGAGGCCTTTATGAAAAAGGTAGAAGAAAAAGTAGTCAAACCAACGGTAGATGGATTGCGAAAAGAAGGGATTCCATACAAGGGCTTTCTTTTTATAGGTTTGATGAATAGTGATGGTGAGCCCAAGGTCATCGAATACAATGTGCGAATGGGAGACCCTGAGACTGAGGCTGTATTGCCACGGATTTCAAGCGATTTTCTACATTTATTACACGGTATAGGGACAGGTACTTTGGCAGAATATCAACTGAAAATATCTCCCGAATACGCAGCTACCGTGGTGATGGTAAGTGGTGGTTACCCTGGTTCATATGAAAAGGGATTTAAAATATCGCTTCCAGATCCAGAATCAGAAAGCGTAATCTTTCATTCCGGAACCGGGAAAAATGAACAAGGTCAGCTCATCAATCAAGGGGGCCGAGTCTTAGCAATTACTGGGCGAGGTCCAGATCTTTCAACAGCGCTTGCAAACGCTTATGCCACCGTGAATCAAATTTCATGGAATAAGGCATACTACAGAGGTGATATCGGCAAGGATATCCTTAATTTAAATAAGTAATTAAACCTAAAACGGATCAGGGAAAACCCTGTGAATATATATATATGGCTGGATGTAGTACGTGCTCCACTTCCTCAGGAGGAACTGGTGGCTGCCAAAGTAACGGTACTTGTGGGACGAGTGATTGTAATAAAATGAATTCCTTTGATTGGCTTAGCCATATGGGAATTCCTGAAATAGATAATTTTGACATCGTTGAAGTCAAATTCAAGGGAGGAAGAAAAGAATATTACCGAAATGTGGATTTTCTTCAGCTAAATACTGGAGACCCCGTGGTAGTCGATGTGCCAAGTGGGCATCATATTGGGTACGTTTCACTTCAGGGTGAATTGGTACGTCTACAAATGCAAAAGCGTAAAATCCGGGATGATGATAATATTTTGAGAATCTACCGGGTCGCTAATCAAAAAGACATGGAGCGCTGGGGGGAGTCTCAAAACCGAGAAATCCCGAGCCTGTATCGCGCCAGACAAATCATCGAAGAGCTTGGCTTGAAGATGAAAATGTCTGATATCGAATACCAAGCAGATAATGCTAAAGCAACTTTTTACTATTCTGCTGAGGATCGGGTTGATTTTAG
>JAFMBQ010000297.1 GCA_017858365.1 Algoriphagus sp.
AACAAATTAATATCTCAACTCAAACCAAAGAGTTCAGTCCGCACCCAAAGGGAGTAAGTGGCTCAGGTTTGTGGTCGATTCCCTGCACTCCTGCAAAGGATATAGAAGATACAGATATGAGGCTGGTTGGAATAATGACTGATTATTTTGAAATACAGGATAAGATGGTCTGCGCAACCAACATCAAGTTGGTTTTAGATATTATCAAAAAGAAATTTGACTCATGAAAATACTAGGAATAAGAAATTCGCCTAAGGTTATTCGCTTTTGCATCCTAGAAGGCAACGCAACCAGCTTCACCTTTTCAAATGCAAACGGAGAAAACAAAATTGATCTGCCTAAATCATTGAAGACTGAAGCTGAAATATATCAATGGGTTAAAAGTGAATTTAGTCGACTGTTTGACAAATACGGCCCTTTTGACCAGATGGCAATCAAACAGAATGAAAATGTCACTACAAGATATAGCAGTGTTAAGCCAGTCATGTTTATGGATTGTATTGCTTGCCTTGTTGCAATAGAAAACAACACTCCTTTTACCTCTCATTTGTACAGTTCATTAGGCACAAAGAGTAAAGAGGTAATTACAGCGGCAGAAGCTCAGGCAGTAAAAAGCAACACCCACTGGGATAGTAAAATGGCAGACGCAATAGTTGCAGCAATAAAAAACATAAAATAGATGAGTTTTAAAGCAGGAGATAATATTTATAAGTTCACCCTAATTAAGAAATTAGGGGGTAATTTTGGTGAAGTATGGCACGCTAAAGACAATAGCATTAATAAAGAAATTGCACTTAAAATTCTTGAGCCTAATTTTGAGCCTATTGCGAAATTACTTGATGAAGCTAGAATTGGAAACAAATTCAATCATCGAAACCTTCTCCCAATTCATTATGCGGATGTAACAACAGTTGGCAGTAAGACTTATACCCTGATTTCTCAGGAATACTATCCCCATGGTGATGTAACCAATCAATTGAACACCCACAACTTCTTGCCATTACCACAAGTGATGAGTGTGCTACAAGATATTCTATTTGGATTAGAGTATTTGCATAACAGCGGTTTCTATCACAATGACATTAAACCTGGTAACATTCTGATGGATGACCAGCAGACAGCCGTCCTCGCTGATTATGGCATAGCTGGATTCTCGCCTAGTGCATTACCAGTAACTCCAAAAAACTCATATATCGTACATAGAGCACCAGAAACAAATGGGAGTACTGCTCAAATCAGTATACATTCCGACATTTTTCAGGTTGGATGTACTGCATTTAGACTGCTCAATGGAGTCAGTAGTTTAAAAAATGAATTAATAGCTCTTGGTGTGCCGGACTATGAAAAGAAAAAAGCAAATGGAAAAATACCTGATAGAAATGCGTATCAGCCATTTGTTCCGAAGAAACTAAAAACTATCATCAATAAAGCGCTGAGCGTTAATCCTGACGATAGATTCGGTTCAGCATTAGAGATGAGGAGAAAACTCGAAAAACTTCACTTTCCGAATTACTGGACATCCGATAGTAAATCGAAACTCATAGGTATTGGAAAAAAGTACTTCTATCAATTTGAGATAGAAGCATTACCAGGTGACCTATTCAATTTTACTGCTACAAAAGCCAATCAAAATACAGGCAAAACAACGAAGATTGGACAGTTTACTTTAAAGAAAGCGAGTAAATCAGACATGACCAAAACCAGAGCTCAATTCATTGAATGGGTTATAGAAAACGCAAGTTAATATGGACTCATTTAGCTATAAAGAAGATCACGTAAGCCGAATTACATGTACTAGTCAATTGGGCCCTTATTTTTTTAATAAACCAAAATTTAGAGCCTATGACCATTGCAGAAATAAAACAGCTTAAAGAAAGCGAAGACAAGGTTGAGTTTAAGGAGGCAAAGCGCAATTTTTCCTATGCTGGAAGTGAGCATAAGGCGCAAGAAGATCGACGCAAATGCTATTTAGGTTATGTAGTTGCCTTTGCCAATGAAGGTGGAGGTAAGCTTATTATGGGTATGTCAGATGCTGTTCCTCACACTGTAGTTGGTTCTGACTTTGCCGAAGGTAAAACTGGTGCACTTGAAGACGAAACCTATGCCCGTCTTGGTATTAGAGTGAAGATGGAGGAACTCTATGAAAATGGATTACGTGTTCTGGTGACTCATATACCTACTCGCCCTGTAGGCAAAATGATGAGGTTTGAAGGAGTGCCACTTATGCGTATTGGTGACAGTCTAAGAAATATGAGTGATGAGGAAATGTTTGCGATTCTATCAGAACAAGAGCCCGACTTCTCTGCCAAGATTTGTGAAGGCATCAGCATAGCCGATTTGGATGAAATGGCCATTAAAAAAATGAAAGAAAGCTATGCCCGCAAGCAAAGAAATCCGCGGTTTCTAGAACTCAGCACAGAGCAAGTATTAACCGATTTAAAGTTGCTGGACAATGGCAAACTCAATAACGCTGCTTTGGTATTGCTGGCAAAAAAAGAAGTAATTCATGCCAAGTTGCCACAAAGCAAAACCATTTGGGAATTTCGCAACAGCGAAGCACAAATACACCATGACAGCAAGGAAGTGATTGATGAGCCTTTGTTCATTGCCATTGACAATATCTGGAAACTCATCAATCAACCCACCCTCAACAGAAAATACCCAGTACAGTCAGGTGCTTACATTTTTGATCTGTATGACTTCAACGAAGAAGTCATTCGTGAAGCAATTCTTAATGCCATTGCTCATAGAGATTATACTATCACCAGTGAAACGGTGATTAAACAATATCCAAATAAAATCACCATTGCCAATCCAGGCGGTTTCCCCAAAGGCGTAACCATTGAGAACATACTCACGGTGAGCAGCACACCAAGGAGCCGATTGATGACTGAGATATTAGAAAAGACCGGCCTCGTAGAACGCAGCGGGCAAGGCGTAGATAAAATATTTTCCATCACCTTATCCGAAGGTAAAGCAGAACCTGACTATACAAATTCAGATATGTTTCAGGTATCGCTTACCCTACAAACCGAAATTATTGACAAAGCTTTTCATGTATTTATAAGCCAATATCAAAACAGCGAGAAAGAACCCAAACTAGGCGTAGAGCAAGTTATTACGCTTTGCAAAATCCGAAATGGAATTTTTCAAAACCTCAAAACAGAAATTGTAAGCCAGCTGGAGAAATCAGGCTTGATTGAAAGAGTTTCAGGACATACAAACCGCTATACCTTACCAAGCGAATATCACACATTGGTAAATGACGGTTTGAAAATTGGCAAAAGGTATCTTGTTAAAGAAGTTGAATCAGTGCTCTTGGCTTTACAAGGCAATGCTTTAAAAATTGGTGACATGACAAAACTATTGAAAGAGTCACTATCAAGGAATCAGATAAACTATTTGAAGATGAAGTTGATGGAAGATGAAGTACTGAAAGTGGAAGGGAAAATCAAAGGAGCGAGATACTCTATTGCTGATAAATATGCTGAATTAAGAGGTGATGTTTTACTAAGTGCTGTAATAGCAGAATTGAGAAGTAAATATGAATAAGCAGCTAATTATTTATATGCGGCTAATGATTCTCTATATGCTAAAGATAAATGAGCTAAAGATGCTATTGAAAGAGATCATGGTATTCTTTGTATTGCAGCTACTAGAGATAGTTTCGCTAGTATATAAACAATTCAAATGCTTGATTTACATCTACTTAATACGCCGGCTAGTTAATTTTCAATTCTCTGTATCCGGATCCGGATTCTCTGTATTGTCTCAGTCCCCGGCTCATTTCAATTCTCTGTATCCGGCATCCGATTCTCTAAAAAATTAGAAAGTAATGGATATACCAAGTTTTAAAGAAGACCACATCAGCCAGATTCCTGCACTTCAAATGCTGCAAAAGCTGAGCTATATCTATATCACTCCAGATGAGGCGATGCAATCAAGAGGTGGTAAGACAACACAAGTGATTCTTGAGGATATTTTGCGCAAGCAGCTAAAAGAAATCAACGCCATCAAGATCGGAAGCAAAAGAGAAGAAAGGTTTACTTCAAGTAATATCGAAATGGGTATTCGCGCATTGAAGGAACTACCAATGAACGAAGGATATATCAATGCTTGTGAGACTGCCTACAATCTACTTACCCTTGGCAAAGCATTAGAACAAAGCATTGATGGTGATAAAAAGAGTTTCACCATGCGCTACATAGATTGGCAGAACATTGAAAACAATGTCTTCCATGTCACGGAGGAATACGGTGTAATGCGCAGTACCAGTAAAGAACATTATCGACCTGATTTAGTATTGTTCGTAAATGGTATTCCTATTGCTATCATTGAGTGCAAGCGCCCTGATATGAAAGAGCCTTTAAAACAGGCCATCAGTCAGCATCTGCGAAACCAGCAAGAGGACGGCATTAGAAACTTATACGTGTATTCTCAATTGTCCTTGAGTATAGCAACGCAAGAAGCCTTATATGCAACAAATGCAACTCCAGAAAAATTTTGGGCTAAATGGCAAGAAAAGTTCGATTCAGCAGCGGAAGAAAAACAATACCATCAGAAGTTATTAGAACTCAAGAACCATCCGCTGACGGCAGATCAAAAGGATAAACTTTTTTCCGATCGATTTAGCTATGTAAGAAAGTATTTTGACGCACTTGAAAGCGAAGATATTCTACCAACGATACAAGATGAGTATCTCTATGGCTTGTGCAGCCCTAAGCGATTAATGGATTTGATTTTCAGCTTTGTTTTGTTTGACAATGGAACAAAAAAGATTGCTCGATATCAGCAATATTTTGCCATCAAAAAATCGATAAAACGAATTCATCATCTAAAAGGCGGACGTAGAGAAGGCGGAGTAATTTGGCATACGCAGGGAAGTGGGAAATCACTTACCATGGTCATGCTAGCTCAGGCTATTGCTATGGATAAAAGCATAAAAAATCCGAAAATAATCCTGGTAACGGATAGAACCGATTTGGATAGGCAAATAACCGGAACATTCAGAAAATGTGGTCTATTTGTTGAAAATGCCTCAACCGGGCAGCGTCTAGTTGAATTGTTAGAAAGTAACAGCGATGCAGTTGTAACCACCATCATCAACAAGTTTGTGGCAGCAATGAAAAAAATTGGAAAGCCACTGGAAAGCCATGACATATTTGTTTTGGTAGATGAAGGTCACCGTTCTCAAAACGGGACTTTCAATATTGAAATGCAAAAGACTTTGCCATACGCTTGTTTTATAGCTTTAACAGGGACGCCACTATTTAAAAAAGACAAAAGTACCGCTGCTAAGTTTGGAGGAATAATAGATGCCTATACCGTGGATCAAGCAGTAAAGGATAAGGCGGTTGTACCACTTTTATATGAAGGTCGACTGGCAAAGCAAACTGTAAACGCAAGTCCGCTTGATACATTTTTCGAAATGGTTTCAGAACCATTGACTGAATATCAAAAAGCTGATTTCAAGAAGAAGTTTAGCCGTGCGGATCAACTGAACAGTGCCG
>JAFMBQ010000298.1 GCA_017858365.1 Algoriphagus sp.
AAAGCAGATAAAATGTATATCTCAAATATGATATGATGTTAAGCGGACACCTCTACTAAGATATATAGCTAATCGTAGGTAATATTTTACCCGATGTGCGGTAAAAATTCCTCATTCCCAAATTGTACTTTAATCAAAAATTAATTGGATTGCACTCAGAATAGGATTTAAAAGTGATTTAATAAGTTTACTTCAGGTTGGCTTCATTATTGGCTTTCAAATACTTGGAAAAGTCCTATTATTATTAATTTAACTTTCGTTCACCTTGAAAAAGTATCTATAGCTTATTTGGAAGAATACGCAAGTTGTGCCATTGTGGGCTGAGAAATCCTTGGGAGCTTTGCTTTTAAAATTTCGAAAACTAAATAACATGGCTATCTCGTATCCAGATGCTAAAAGAGATTTATTACCCAAAACGACTGCTGGCAATAGTTTGATAGAACACAATTCCATTACGGGAACATTTATTCACTTTGAAATTTAAAAACCAGACTATTGCAGGAATATTAACCGCTCACAAATCTGTTAAAGGAGCACAAATTGTAAAGTGAATTTCACTCCCAGAACAGCGGCCATAGCGACTATATAACTAAATTGGCAAACTACTAGTATTTAGCGAATCCTTTTATTTAATCGATCGATATCAGAGTAAGTAAACAGTTTTTATGATTTAAAAACACGAAGGATTCAAGCTTGTAAGATATATCCAAAATTCTATATGAGCTGAAGTAATTATCTCTAACAAATTATATGCTCTTAAGCACTTTCCTAAATTAATCTATTTGTTGTGAGGAAAAGTAAACTATCTATTTTAACAGCTATTATACTATTGTTATGTTCTAATAATAGTATAGGCCAAACACTTCAATTAGGAACACTTTCCTCTTTTGAAGCTTATACTGGAGCCGGAGCAGTTACAAATTCGGGGACCTTTACAGGTGATGTAGGCTCAAATCTTGGAATAATTACCGGATTTACCACTCCAGATTTTACTGGTACGGTACATAATAATAATGCTGTTACTGCTCAGGCCAGAATAGATCTACTTAGTATATATATAGATCTCAGTAATATTTTTGTGACTCATCCTGGCACTCATGCAGCAGCTTTTGGAGGTGGAGAAACTATTACTCCTGGAGTATATTCCATTCCCAGTGCTGGCTCTTTAGGAGGAACCCTTACTCTTGATGGGGAAGGAGATCCAAATGCTGTTTTTATAATTCAATTTCTAGGAGCATTTACAGCAGGAGCAGGTTCAACGATTATTCTAAGTAATGGAACCCGAGCTGCGAATGTTTTTTGGATTGCGGAAGGCGCTATTGCTATTGCGGCTAATTGCGTTTTAAAAGGAACTTTATTTTCACATCCAGGAGCTATTTCTCTTGCGGTAAATTGTAATCTAGAAGGAAGAATGCTTGCTCCGGAAGGAGCAATAACTATTGGAGCTGGCGGTGTGGTAATTGCTCCGGCTGGTACCACTACCATTCCTATCCTTTGTTTAAGCAACTGTACTCCTGCTCCTGCTGTTGACGTTTTGGGAAGTCTTACAAAATTTGCCCTTTTCACTAGTGCGGGCGCTGTGGCACATACTGGTACATCTGGAATTGTTGGCGACATTGGCTCGCATGCTGGTGCCATAAGTGGTTTTGGTACTTCAACTCATGTTGGATCTTTTTTTAATGTAGATGCGATTACCGCTCAAGCCGTACTGGATTTAGAAAGCGCTTATGTTCAACTTATGCTTATACCAAATACGGTGCTTTTCCATGCGCCAGCTTTTGGAAGTGGAGAGACGCTGAATGCCGGAGTTTATGCTATTGTAGGAGCAGGTTCCTTAGCTGGAACTATCACCTTAGACGCTCAAAATAACCCCGATGCAATATTTGTATTTAAGTTTGGAGGGGCATTTTCAGTAGCCGCACAATCAAAAGTAATTCTTACTAATGGAGCGCGGAGTTGCAATATTTTTTGGATCGGAGGGGCCGGAGTTGCCACTGGTGCCGTTTCTATAGGGGCCTTTGCTTTTATGAAAGGGACTATTCTTGCACATGCCGGAGCAAATACCATTGGAGCAAACGGAAATCTTGAGGGACGAATGCTCTCTACCGCCGGGGCTATTGGCATAGGTTCTGATTTTACAGGATACACCAGATCTCTATCCGTATGTTGTCCCATTCCATTTTCTTGGCTTGGTCTAACTATTGACTGGTACGATCCCCAAAATTGGTGCGGAGGCATAGTCCCTTTGGCTACTTCCACACCAGTTCTAATACCCTTGACAGCAAACCAACCCATCATCAATAATTTGGGTACTGACATTGATATTTCTGGGCAACTCACGCTGGAGGAAATGACAACGCTCACCTTGCAAGCTGGACCCGCTCTGAAAATGTTGAATACCTCTGAAGTAATCACCGATAATGGAGCTCTAATAATCCTGGAGCCAAATGCAAACTATAACAACTTGGGTTCGGGTACTCCAACTCTGGAGGTGAGACAAAAAATCACCGGAGCTAAAGGATGGAGAATGGTTGGAAGTCCGGTCTCTACCACTCATTCAGACTTCACGGATAGCCTCGAAACTCAGGGATTCTCCGGATCGACTAATCCGTCTCTTCAGCCTAATGTGATCTGGTGGGACGAAACAGACAAAGGAACGAGTCTGCAAGCTTGGAGACAACCATCTAATCTTACTGATGATGTACCGGCTGGCAGAGGTCACTACTTCTATGTCTTCAATGGCGCAGCAAAGCCGTCCCCTCTTACCGGGAACTATACAGACGTCCTCCCTTTGACTATGTCAACCACAGGATCTGAGGTGAATCTAGCAAGTGGAATCTTTGATTTTGGAGTGACTTTCACCGCTAGAGATACCAATCTAATAGCTCAGGCTGACACACTGATTGAAGTCAATCAAGCGGATGAAGGCTTCAATCTGATGGCAAACCCTACTGCAAGTACCTTGGATTGGAATGCTCTCAGTGGCTGGACCAAAACAAATATTGACCAAACCATCTATGTCTGGGATCCTGCCACTGCTTCTTTTCTAACGTGGAACGGTAGTACAGGATCACTTGGAAGTGGACTAATCGCTCCCTTTCAAGGGTTTTGGACACGAACAAATGCAGCAAACCCTTCTCTTCAACTCACAGGAAATGGAGCGAAGACTTTGACTAATAAAACATTCTACGGTAGGATAATAGCCCCCGAGGAGCCATCTGTAATTCATCTTCAGATCAATGGTGAAAACCTCAAAGCAGAATCATTCATCAGTTTTGGGGATGATGGAGTCCCTGAAATAGATTCCAAAGACGCTTACCAGCTCGAATCGCTTGCCCAGGATTGGCTCCTCCTCTATTCTTACGGTTCGCTGAAAACCAAAACCCCTCTGGTCATCAATAATCAGGGCACATTGGATGGGAATGAAAAAATAATCCCTTTACATATTGTCGCTTCGAAAGCAGGCCAGCCAATCTCTGGGAACTACCTCATGAACTGGACCTTACCAACTGATCTTCCTGCAGAAGTTAAAATAGTCCTGATGGATCACATTTCTCAAAAGGCCATTGATATGCGGAAAGAATCTGCTTACGCATTCTCATTTGAAGCTCCGAGACTTGCTAAAGCACGAATGGGGAAATTCTTTGACCCATTGGCGATGCCTCAAGCAGTGATCTTCCAATCTCCATACAAAACAGGTGAAGTAAACCCGAATGCCAGAAAAGCAGCGGACAAGCCAGAACGTCCTTTTACCATTTTCATCAGTGGAAAAGTAACTGGAGAAATTGGCTATTTGCCTGATTTACCAAAGCTATTTGCTCCAGCACCTAATCCATTCAATAATCAAACTAAGATTCGATTCTTTCTTCCAGAAACTCAAAAAGCAGAAATACAAATTACAGATATGCTAGGTCAAGTGGTTGGTAGCTTTCCAAGTGAGGTCTATAATGTCGGAATTCATGAGCTGGACTGGATCCCATCAGCGATTCAACTCAGACATGGCATGTATATGATCCGATTGATTACAGGTCACTATCAAATGAGCCAAAAATTAATTAAGAATTAAAGATGATTCATCGAACACTTTTCCTTTTAATCTTATCCAGTTGCCTTCTTATGGAGAGCATGGCTCAAACTATCGATGGTACGCGTAGGCCTACTTTGATCGTAAATGCAACGGCGACTGTAATGGATAATCTTGAAATGTTGACCATCCGAAATATTGATTTAATCTCAGTCGTAAGGAGTAAAAATATCATGGTCCATTCAATGAAGAGTCCATTTGCTGGATTATTCAAAATAACCGGTAATCCTAATGCTCGGATCCGGATCACATTTCTCCAAGGAGAAACCCTAATAGAGACCAAAGAAGGAATCGGAATAATCAAGGCCGAATATAACCTCAGTACCGCCTTTAAAGATCTCCAAAATCAAAGCACTTTACTCGATATCGGAGAGGCTAATCTGACATTGAGTGACAAAGGATTGTTGTTTGTTTTTGTAGGAGCAAACCTAGATCTGAGTGCTGCCTTACCGGGAAAATATCAATCCGAATTCACTATAGAACTCGAATACATTTAATGAGCAGGAACAATACATATCGCCCTCACCGATTCAGCAAGTTTCTTGTCGTCATCGCCTATTTTATTTCGCAGGTTTCTATGGCACAGCGGATCAGCTTTAGCACTTGGACTGGTAGCGATGAGATTGTATTGAATTCCGTGATGGCATCTCCTGAACTAAACTTCAATTTAAAACAAGCCTTGATTACCTCTGGGACAACGGTAGATATCAACTTGGTAGACAATCAAGCCATTGCATTCCAAATCGAAGCACCCGAAAACTTCGATTTGACTGTCGATATCGATGCCCCCGTGTTTTTGACTTTTGCTGACGATCCTTTGAAAACTATTCCATTTCAGGTAAAACTAGCATACAATAATATGCTACCGGGGAACGAACTAGCCGGAAAAGCTGGGGCAATCGAACTACCGCTAGGCTTTACCAATGTCACCTTTCCGGTAAATCGAAGAACATCAGGTGCACCAAGCCCAGCACCTACTCCGCTGACAGGAACAGAAGTAAGAAATAAGAGCGCGGCATATATCTATATCTATGGCAGATTAGGTCCTGTTGGTACAGTACCAGCTGGTAATTATTCGGCAGAAATCACGATTAACGTATCCTTCACAAGCTATGACTAAGTATTGGTTAAGAATAGGTCTGTCAGTAATCTTGATACTTTCGTTCGGAGCAACACGGGCTCAATTTGTCAAGCTCAATTTGTCCATACCGGCGGGTGCAACCTTTGAATCCCAAGTCGTGAATCCAATGAAAGGAGACTCTTGGGAAAAATCAAAAGCAATCAGCTGGATTGAGCTAAAAGTAAATGAAAATCTGGCTTTTATACTTGACATCCAATATCCTGAACGAATAGTCGAGTCGCCTTTAGAATCCTTCATTCTGAATAATGGCACTTCCAATTTTGAAGAGTCAAGCTATTT
>JAFMBQ010000299.1 GCA_017858365.1 Algoriphagus sp.
ATCTGTAAATGCAGTATAATTAGCTGGAATATCTCTTTCAAACACAGTAGTTCGGGTACTAATAGTAGACCTGTCTCCCAAGTTAATATCTCCTATGGCCGAACTATTGGCGGCAAGAGCCACACCTTTCCCAAATGTTGGATACTTGCCCTTGTTAGAGCCTACGGTACATCCTTGAAGTGAGACAAAAAAATCATTGTAATCTGCCTTCCCTAACATAGTACCTACTCCATGAAATATCAAAAAAATATTTGGAAGTTTAGTATCGTACATACAATCAAATCCATGTAAGGATTTATTAAGATAATAAAGCTTAGAGGCCAGCTTAGGATTCTGATTGTCTTTCCAAACCGTATTTGAAAAAAACCAAAGGAACATCACGTAATGGTCAGCATATAGATGATTGAACAAGGTTTCTGACCCATTAAAATAACGGTTGAATGCCACATGTTTAAAGCAAAAATCAAGTCGATCTAAAACAACATCAGTATGAGCCTTCAAATCATCAAAACGCACTAAAGCATTATCTGGATAAAAAGCATTTAACTGATTCAGAGTGTAATTAACCATTTCATTTTTATCAAGTGACAAGCGCATATTATACTTTTGAACGAAACGCCTCAACAATTGCTGGCAATGATTTCAAGATTGATTTTTTAGATTTAAAATTAATAGTTTCTTCCAATTTGGTGGTATCTATCTCAGTAAATAGAATTTTTTGAGCATCTTTTGCATAATTCATTTTAGCACCAGTTAATCTAGATATTTCATATAATAGCTCTTCATTCGTGGTATTAGAACCGAATGCCAAATTATAAACACCGGATATCTCCAAACCTGACAGTAGAAAAAGAGACTGACAAACGTCTTCAATTGAAATATAATCCTTGGCTGAATCCGGGCTTGATAAAATGTTAACTCCCTTATTACACAAAGCATCTTTAATTACACTTGTTATAAAGTTTTCTGAATTAAAATCATTCCCAAATACATTTGAAAGACGTATGATTTTTACATTTTTTCTCCCTGAATTCAAGGCGAGTAGTTCACCTGTAATTTTACTAGCTGCAAAAATATCAGCTGGATTATTGGAGTTGATACTAATAGAATCTTCCTCTTTAATCTTAGTTGTAGAATGAACTGTGTTAATATAAAGTCGGGTAGAAGACAAATATATCAAAGAGCTAAACCGGCCGTGACGCAACAGTCCGCTTAATTTACATACATGCGCTTCTATAGTATCGAATGGCTTGGTTCTAAAATCTGCAGTCAACCCGATACAGTAAATTACATCGCCTAAATCACGATCAAATAAGTCATCATTTCTTCCTGGTGCATAAAATTCGACTTCCCGCTCTTTGAGAAATTCAACGAGATTGGATCCCACAAAACCGCTTGCTCCTAAAACTGTAACCATTTGATACTAAAAACCGTCGGTATGATGATGAATTGAAGGGTCTTTATGAATTATATATTTAGGACTAACATTTTTCACCATTTTAAATAAATCGCCCTGTAATATACTCGGATCTTTTACTGCTACCATATTGAATCCATGAGGAGGTCCATCAATCACAGTTTCTTCCGGTTTAATCAATTCAATTTTTTTACCATTCAAATCATAGTTCCCTTGGAAATCTCTGAATGAGAAAACTTGGTATCCATGAGCTATTAATAATTGAACAATTGGTGTATTAATTAAACCGTTTGACCAATCCACATAACTACTATGTATTTCAAATACGATATTAGGAAAATCTATGTTTCTACTTAAAAGGCTTTCAGCTCCTTTTAATACATTGAGTTCAGAACCTTCAATATCCAACATAATGAGATCCACTGTTTGGATTCCCTCTGACTTTATATATTCCTCAATTGTAATTGTGTTCGATAAATTTTTATCATCTGAAGGGGTGGCAAAGGCAAGATCGTCCGTTTCTGACAAATTCAAGAAAGTTGATGAATTATCCCAAAGTCCTTTTAACACTGTTTTTACATTTGAAATACTATTTAATGCAAGATTTTCTTTTAAAATGCCAATCTGTGTTTCATTTAAATCAAATCCATGAACAATCCCACCGTTTTTCTTAATTTCTAAAGCAAGTGGTAAAGCTTGATCCCCAAAATAAGCGCCACCAACTATCACATTTTTAGCATTTTTTGCCAAATGCAATAATATTCTTGTTGTTTGAGGTTCCCAGGCAAATTCAGGAATTTCTGGGGATGACAATAAAAACTCACGTCCAACTTTAGAGCCAACTCCAACTAAAAACTTGTACTTTAATCCGGATTTTACAGCCTTAATCACGAAATCATCCTTTTCAAATAAAGCATCCACTAAATATTTAGTAACATCATCCCTTACACTACCTTTACCCTGGTAATCCAACTCATTCTCTACTTCCTTTATAAATGAAATAAATGAATCTCGCAGCTTTGGATTTTTACCAATTAGCTGTAATGCATTTACAATTTTTTCCATGCTTATTATTTTGTGAAAACGTTTAATTCAGGAACAGCCACTACGAACTTTCCTGACCATTCATTAATATAACTTAGTTGATTTGAGATTTCCTCTTTTAAATTCCATGGTAAAATCACCACATAATCAGGTTTCAATTCTTTGATTTGCGATTCTTCTACTACAGGAATATGAACCCCCGGTAAAAATTTGCATTGCTTATATGGAGATGCGTCAACTACAAATTGAATCATGTCCTTTTTTACTCCTGCAAAATTCAATAAAGTATTTCCTTTGGCCGCAGCACCATAAGCTATTACTTGTTTATTTCCTCTTTTGGCTTGGATTAAAAAGTCCCAAAAATCATCCTTAACCTTTTCTGACTTAATTTGGAAATTTTGATAAATAGTTAAATCATTTAAACCGAATTCTACTTCTTTCTGTAATAAAGCAAGCACTGATTTTTCATGTACTTTACTTTTATCTTCCTGATGCATAACAAAAACTCTTAGTGAACCACCGTGTGTTGGAATTTCCTGAACATCAAAAATTTCTAGTCCATGAGCTTCAAAAATCTGTTTCACTGCCCAAAGTGACAAGTAAGAGAAGTGCTCATGATAAATTGTATCAAACTGGTTTTTATCTATCATTTGCAATAAATGTGGGAATTCAAAAGTAATAACCCCATTGGGCTTTAAAAGCACCTTTAATCCACTTACAAAATCATTAATATCTGGGACATGAGCCAGGACATTATTACCTAATAATAAATCTGCTAATTTCCCCTGGGAAGCCAATTCTTTTGCCAATCTGACTCCAAAAAAGTCAACAACAGACTCTATACCTTTCTCTTGTGCCACTTTAGCAGTGTTTGCTGTAGGCTCTACACCTAAAACGGGTATTCCTTGTTCTTTGAAATACTGTAGCAAATAACCATCATTAGAAGCAATTTCAATGACTTGCGATTCCGCAGTAAATCCAAATCTCTCCCGCATCATGATCGTATATGCTTTTGCATGCGCTAACCATGAAGTAGAAAAAGATGAAAAATATGCATAATTTGCATTAAAAATGTCATCGTGTTTAGCAAATTCGTCAATCTGTACCAGAAAGCACTTTTCACAAACCATTATTTTCAGTGGGTAAAATGTCTCTGTTTGATTTAATTGGGCAGCACTTAAAAACGCATTAGATGGCGGGCTAAACCCTAAATCAACAAACTGATGCTTTAATTCATTTTCACAAAAACGACAATTCATAAGTCTAATTCTTCAAATTTACAATGATGAATATTTGGCATCTTTTTCGCTTATACTCGAAACAGGCAATGGCCAGTGGATATCTAAAACAGGATCATTATACCTTATACCGCTATCTACCTTGGGAGTATAATACTCGGTGTGATGATAAATTAAAGCAGAGTTATCTTCCAGGGTTTGGAAACCATGTGCAAACCCATCGGGGATTAAAATTGAAAACATATTTTCTTTACTCAGCTCTAAACCAAAGTGCTTCAAATATGTTTCAGAATCTTTACGTAAATCAACTGCTACATCCCAAACTCTCCCTTCCACACATCGTATTAGCTTGGTTTCTGTAAAAGGGGCTAATTGGAAATGCATCCCTCTTAAGGTTCCCTTTTTTGAACTAAACGAATGATTGAATTGGACAAATTCCTTATTGAATCCAATCTTCGCGAACTCCCTTTTACAAAATGTTCTTACAAATAAACCACGTTGATCACGAAGAATATTTGGTTTCAATAAGTAAAGGCCTTCTAAAGGAGTTCGTTCAAATATCATTTATAGGTTCATGTATTGGCCAATTTGATTTTCTGTAATCACTATTCCTTCCAAATAGAACTTTTTGTACCATGTAATCGTTTCTTGAATGGCTTGTCTTGTATCCCATTTTGGAGTCCATTGTAATCTTGAAATCGCTTTGGAATTATCTAACTTCAATAAACCTGCTTCATGATTATGAGAATCATTCTGTTCTATTTCAATTTTTATGGACGGCCAAATCTCCATAGAAATAGTAGCCACTTCCTGAACTGTCTTTGACTCAAAAGAATAGGGCGCGAAATTCCATGCCTCTGCAAACTCCTTTTTCTCCTCTAATAAAGCTTTACCTAAAATTAAATATCCTTGCAAACAGTCTAGAACATGTTGCCATGGTCGAATAGCTAAGGGATTTCTAATTATGGTTTTGTCTTCCTTGATGGTGGCTTTGATGATGTCTGGAATCAGGCGGTCTTTACTCCAGTCTCCTCCTCCAATTACATTTCCTGCTCTTGCACTTGCAATTAAAACCTGATGTTTCTCTTTATATTGCTCGATGTTAAAAAAAGACCTTTGATAGGAATGTGTTAGTATCTCAGCACATGCTTTGGAGGAGCTATACATATCATAACCACCCAATTGATCATTTTCTCTATATGGATATAACCATTCTTTATTTTCATAAACTTTATCTGTAGTGATAATCACAACAGACTTTACAGAATCACATTGTCGTATAGCTTCTAGCAAATTTAATGTGCCTATTACGTTTGTTTGATAGGTATTCAATGGGTTATTGTATGATTCCCTAACTAGAGGTTGCGCTGCCAAGTGAAATACAATTTCCGATTGAAAATCTCGGATTGCTATAAGCAATGAGGTTGAGTTTGCTATATCGGCAATCGTAGAGTTTGAATTATTTCCAAGAAGGCTAAAATGTGATGGCTCAGTGTTCGGGGCCAATGAAAATCCCGCGGTTTGCGCACCAAGTAATGCTAGCATGGAACAAAGCCATGAGCCCTTGAATCCGGTATGACCGGTGACAAATACTCTCTTTGCCTGATAAATAGATAGAGACATTTTATTTACCATACTTTCCACTTAGCCAGGCCATTTTTCCATAAACCTTCTAACTCCATACGATCACGCAAAGCATCCATTGGTTTCCAAAAGCCGTTATGTTTAAAAGCGGCTAATTGCTTATCCTTTGCAATTTGCTGGAGAGGTCCCTTTTCCCATTGTACATCTTCAACTTCTC
>JAFMBQ010000300.1 GCA_017858365.1 Algoriphagus sp.
GGTGATCAGATTCACCTTTTCGCCACGCTCTAACAAACTCAGTGTGGAGCGGCTAATCCCCGCAGCAGTAGCCAGCTGATCTTGAGACTTATTTTGATCCATACGGTGGTGCTTTACAAAAGCTCCTATTCGCTGAAGGATCGCCATATCACTTAATTGATTGTAATCCATGACTGAAATATCATTCATTAAACTCAAATATACGTCTTAATGAATGATATTTCATACTATTAATTAATTATTTTATGAATGATTAATCATACGTTAAATCAATATTTTAAACTTAATGAATGATAAATAATTCAAATAATCATAAATAAATGAAAATTTTATTAATCCACAAATCCCTGCTTTTGAAAATCTCTTATTCACCTCTCCCACCATTGCTTTCTGAAACTGCCGACAATCGACAATCGATAACTGAGCTAACGGATCCCCCTAGCCTTCGGGAATGACTACTGAAAACTGCCACCTGTCTTCATAATTTCCTCTCTGCTCCATTTCCACTCCCATTCCCAGCCTTTCGCTTCAAGTAAAATTGGATGATAGGCCATCGCAGCTTTTGCCGTAGGCGAATTAAAAAAACGCTGATCATCAGTTAAAATAGCACTAGTATTCCCAGCGTCACTTTTCAAAAGATCCATCATTGTTGAAGGTACCTTATCCGTAAAACTGGAGCTCCTCTTCATAAGATGTCGCTTTAAACTCCAGTCAATTTCATAACCTGAGCGGGAAACCTCCATCACCTCCAGCGATGGGTTTTTTGATTGCTTTTGTACAAAAAGTAAAAACTCCCGAAGAAGAGCTAAACCCGGATTCTTGAGTTGGCCGGGACGAAAATCTTCTGGAGCAATGCTACTAATCACATGCATCCGCTTTCGTGCACGAGTAATTGCGACATTCAGTCGGTTCTCTGATCCAGATTTACTGAGCAAGCCAAAATTGGTGATCAGCTTTCCTTCACGATTCGAAGCATATCCCAAAGACAAAATCACCTGATCAAATTCGTCCCCTTGCACATTTTCGATATTTCTAACTTTAATGATGGCATCCTGAATTCCAGCTTTCCAAAGCCTTTCTCGAATCAGTTCCATCTGAAAATAATTGCCAGTCACGATCCCAATAGTATCTTCCGGCGAAGCTGATTGAATTTCTTTCACTTTTTCGACTACCGCATCCGCTTCGGATTTGTTCATCTGATTTTCCCAGACGCCTTCGATTTTCTCCCAGCTAAAAGGAGATTTTCCAGCCAAAACAGTAGCCAAGTCAGGCAAAACCTCCAGTTTCCCTTCGTAAAAATTTTGATTGGAAAAATGAATTAAACCTGGATCAGCTGATCGGTAATGTCCAGTAAGGATAGCTTTCTCGAAGAAATTACCGGCTAATTCTAAAAGTGATTCGGCTTCGTACTCGATGCCCTCTTCTTCGGACTCCCATTTCACCTGATAAAAATCTGAAGGCTGCAATTGCTTTGAATCCCCCGCCACAACCACCTGTTTACCTCGAAGCATCGCAGGCAATCCCCGCTCCACGGGACATTGTGACGCCTCGTCAAAAATTACCAAATCAAAAGATTGAATCATTGGAAACAACGCTGAAACGCTCTCAGGACTAGCCAACCAACAAGGAATCAATCGGAAAATCTCAGGCTCAAATTCCTCTACTAGCTTTCGAATGGGCCATTTTTGACGCTTTTTACTGACCTGATGCAGAAGCTCGCGATAGGTAAGTCGATTGCCGAGACGATTCAATTCTAAAGATTCCGTCATTTGCTCACGAAGACGAAGCAAGGTCATGAATTTGGAAATCTTACGCTTTTCCAAAATAGCATCCTTTAATTCTGCCATCTCTTGCTTCAATTTCAAACTTCCGGCTTCCGCCAAAACCGGATTTCTCCGCTCCAATTCTCCAATCCAAGTTAGATGCCATGAATTCCAAAAAACGCTGAGATTATCTTCCAAAGAAAGGCTCGAATCATTATGCAGAATCTTTTCAGCAAGTTTAATTCGCTGCGGATCCCATTTTTCAAGGAATTGATCAAAGGCCACTAACTCTGAAAAAGTTTGAAGCAAATTGGGATTGCTGACTTTTTCCTTTTCAAAAAGCAATGACCGGATTTGGAATGAGGTCAAGTAAATCTTCCAACGCTGAACTTCGGATTCAAATTCCATTAGAAACCTGGAGAAAGAATCTAATTCCTCTAGAAATTCTAACCTATTCGCTGATTTGCTCTTCCAATCGCAAAGTGAAGCAAGATTAGAAACCTTGGTCCATTGCGTAACCCAAGTTTCAGAATCTGAAATAAGCGTAGAAACCTGATCCAACAGACCCAAAGAAACAGTCATCCCCTCAGGCTTTGAAAGCGAAAGTAATTCGGTCTCCAAAGCTTGAAACAGATCAAAGGAGCTTTTGGCAGTTTCTAAATTCGTTGAGTTAAAGACCAATCCATTCATTTCAAGCCAGGAAACCAAGTTTGGAAACCGGCTTTTCTTAAGCCCCAAAGTGATTTTCCCAAACCATGAAGATTGAACGATTGAGAGTGATTCAAATTCCTCGCCGAGCAGTTCCTGATTCTTAGGAATAGAAAACTGTGACTCTTGAAGTTTTGGAAGGGATTTTTTAATCCAATTTTGAAGTACCTGCGCTTTCTTTCTTTCCTCCGGAAAAATAGCCATTCGGATTGCAAAACTTCCATTATCCAGCTCATTCAGGCTTGATTTCAGCGATTTGGTTTTTTCCAAAAAGGAACCTCCATGAATGATGTCTAACTGAAATTTGCTAAGGGATTCAAATTTCCAGCTAGCAGCATAGGTTGGAATTTTATAGTTTTCCAAAGTTTGGATCAATTCAGAAATCTGAGAATAATGCACTGGTCCAAGGCTTGAGAATGAGATTCGTTCTGCCCAAAAGGAATCTTTAAATCGTTCTTGATAGCTCTTAAATAGTTTAAACTCTTTTTCAAATTCCCGGGCTTCCTCAAAATTCAAACTTAGTAATTCTGATTTCGAATCAATGGAAGTCTCCCTAAACCCACCAACATTCAAATACATTGCTTTGATTGGGATTCCCGCTGACTCTGATTCAAAAAGTAAGGTTCGAAACTGCTCAAACTTCTCCGATAGCCTTGAGATAGTTTTAGAAAGAATCGAAATATCCCGCTCCAATTGCATGGAATCCAAGCCACGATTTTCTTCTTGATAGCTTTCAATAGACTCGATCTGACTCTTTATCTTTTGGAAAAGCGGTTTTTGATCAGCCCTAAAATCATGAATCAAACCCAGAAATTCTCCGAAACCGGCATTTGCCATTCGTTCAAAAACGACATCCAAAGCGGCTCTTTTCTGAGATACGACCAGGACTTTTTTCCCTCGAGCGGTATAGTCCGAAACTAGATTAGCGATCAATTGTGATTTCCCAGTCCCTGGAGGTCCTTGGACCACTAGGCTTTTTCCTTGCCTCACTTTCAGCAATACATTTTCCTGAGTCGCATCTAAAGGAAAAACCGAAAAAAGCTGATCCTCTCTCGGTAGTGGGCCCTTTTCTTGATGAAAATGATTTACAAATAGCATTTCCAAAGAATCTGACTCATCCTGAGTCTGTAAATCCTCATAATCCCGAAATAGAAAATTTCCTTTCTGAGCAAATTGGCCTAGCAGTGCATAGGTTTTGAGTGCAACCTTTCCGTCTTGAAACTTGCTACTATCAACTGAAATCTGAGAGTTGGGAAAAGAAGTAATTCGATCCTCAAAAAGTGTGGAACTGAGTTGAAATGGAAAATTGGCTTCCAATAATTTGGCAATTCCGATGCGAAATTCAATCGGATCCGATGGTAGTTCTTGAAACTGTTCCTGCAGGGTTTCAGAATCAAATTTAACTTGATACTCATGTGAATACGCCAATATTAAAGCTGAATTCAATTGCCAAGTATCTGTGGGAACAAGAGTCCAGTTTTGAGCTTCTTTTTCAAGTTTGCATGGCAAAAGCAGTAAAGGAGCTCTGAGAATCTTTCCATTCATCATCTTCCCTTCTAAAAAAGGCCAAGCCAGAAAAAGACTTTGATCTCCCGTCTCTTCTTGTGTCAATTGATCTCTAAAAGCAATTTTAGAAAGTAACTTTGAAATCCTATTCACCTCTCCGAGCCGAGGATCTACCTCGGGAATTAGCGAAATTTTCTTTTTCCCTAAAATAGCTTTTCGCAAGATTTCAAAGGCTGTTTCGCCATTTAAGAAGTCTAGCTCCTGCAGA
Organism: Algoriphagus sp.; assembly: GCA_017858365.1. GTDB lineage: Bacteria > Bacteroidota > Bacteroidia > Cytophagales > Cyclobacteriaceae > Algoriphagus. Next base: position 4,246 of record JAFMBQ010000300.1, read on the forward strand.
TCAAGAACTCCATTTCCTTCAGTTTTTGGGAGGTAAAGCGATTTATTTCTCGAAGAGAGATCGGTGAGTTTGTTGCCGTAAAACTGAAAAATAGAGCCCGCCATTTATTTCAAAGGCGAATCGAGCTCATTTGCCATTTCTTTATAGACTATTCTATCCATCATTGAAGGCAACCATTTATTCAGGAAAACAGCCATTTTGCCTTGGGTGGTCAGGACCAAATCTCTTTTTCTTTGAAGAGTAGACTTCAAAATTGCTAGTGCCACTTCCTCTGGATTCATCATTTTTGATTCGTCGCGTGGAGATTTTCCCTGTGATTCTCCGTGAGCTGTCAAGGCACCGTTTCGGATATTGGACGCTGTAAAACCTGGACTAGCGACCAAAACATGAACACCCTGATTCATAACTTCGGTACGTAATGCCTCCAAAAATCCATTCATGGCATATTTACTTGCCGAATAAGCTGTCCGAGCTGGGGTGCCACGGTAGCCATTAATAGAAGAAATCCCGATGATCGAGCCTTTGGATTTTAAAATCTCAGGCAAGCAATATTTGGTAGCATATACTGTCCCATAAAAATTGGTATCCATCACTTGCTTAAATACATCCAAATCTAGATCCTGAAAAAGTGCTCGCATGGAAATACCTGCGTTATTGACCAAGATATCGATTTTACCAAAATGAGAAATGGTTTTTTCTGCCATATTCTTATTGTCAGATTCGGAAGCTGCATCTGCCAAAATTGCTAAAGCTTCAATATTTTGGGATTTCAGTTGACCAAGGGTTCGATCTAACTTTTCTTGGTTTCGGCCAGTGATCACAACTTTTGCACCATTTCGACCAAAAACCAACGCACTGGCTTCACCTATTCCAGATGTTGCTCCAGTGATGATTACGACTTTATCTTTTAAAACTTGCTTTTTCATTCAGTATCTAAAGATAAGGGAATGATAAAAAATAGAAAGGATTCTTTTCAAATCTGTACGGGTCCAGTTCATAAACCTCTTGCACAGCCCTTACTTTAGTAGATTCTAAGCTACACAATCTAAAATCAATATGCACCTCTGCCACTATCAAATGCGCAAGAGAATCACCAATTTTACTTGACTACAGACTTTAATCATACAATTTACCCAGCTTCGCAGAAGCTTTTTAATTGTAGAAATTAACTGCGATTTGCTCTTTCCGCTTAAAAGTTGGACTAGTTATGCTGCGATTTTAAAGATAT
>JAFMBQ010000301.1 GCA_017858365.1 Algoriphagus sp.
AGAAGATTTAATCTTTTTAAGAGATTTAGATCAAGGGCCTATTTTGATGAAGGAAAGTGAACTGCTATCTCAGGAAACCACAGTTGAACTGTTAATTTTAAAATGACTTATCAATCCTTTTGGAAAAGACCGACAGATATTTTTGTCTCTCTGTTGATTTTGACACTAACATCTCCATTTTTTATTTTGACCTGGCTAGGATTGGTGGTTCAAAACAGAGGGAATGCATTTTTTTTTCAGAAGCGTCCCGGATTGAGACAAGAGCCTTTTTTTATTCTAAAATTCAAGACGATGAATGATAAAAAGGATGTCGAAGGGAAACTCTTGCCTGATAATCAGCGCTTGACTGTATTTGGGAAATATGTGAGAAAGTTCTCCTTAGACGAATTGCCCCAACTGATTAATGTGATTAAAGGTGAAATGAGTTTGATTGGTCCCAGACCTTTGTTATTTATATACATCCCCCTCTATTCAACCGAACAAAATCGAAGACATGAGGTAAGGCCGGGGATCACCGGTTGGGCCCAGGTAAATGGCCGAAACAGCATCTCCTGGACTAGGAAGTTTGAACTCGATGTGGAATATGTAGATACTATGAGTTTTGCTTTAGACTTTAAAATTTTCTGGATGACGATTTTGAAGATTGTGAAAAGGGAAGGTATCAATCAGTCTGAAGCTAGGCCTATGGAGCCTTTTAACGGTGCTAATTAGAAGAGTTCTTAGTTATTTATACTTCATAACTATTCAACCTCACCATCCAATCCCTTTATTTTTTAATCGATTCAAAGAAAAAGTGAATATGATCAAACTATGATTTCAGGGGTGGGAACAGATATTGAATCGGTAAGCCGGTTGAAAAGAATCTGGGAACATAAGCCTACACTTTTGAAAAGACTTTTTTTTAGTTCGGAACTGAACTATGCCGGCACCAAAGATAAAACATGGGAGACCCTGACAGGAATCTGGTGTGCCAAAGAATCAGTACTGAAATCTCTTAGTAATCGGATTAATGTCAGACTAAGCGAAGTGGAGATCTACAAAAAGAATCCCCGGCACTTCGAAGTCATTGTCCACAATCCACAAGTCAAGGAACGGCAATTCAATTATTTATTGAGCATCTCCCATTCAAAGGAATACGCTACGGCTGTATGCGTTTTGGAAATCAGATGAGTAATGTGGTTAGCCATGAATAATCCATTCTCTTATCTCTGAATGCTAACTTCTTTTATTACCAGTGTAGAATTTTTATAATATTTTTTGTCCTGTTTCTGCTATTCAGGAAGTCCAAAAAGAAAAGTGTCAATTGGTCGATTCTCCTAATCCTTTTGTTGCTGATGTCTCCCATAAGCTCCTTTTTGGTTCAATGGATGGAAAGTGATTATCCGGTTTTGAATGACATACCTGCTGATACTTCATTGATTGTGGTCTTGGAATCAGGTGGAGTGCCTGCGGAGGGACTCTCTGTATATCAGCGATTGGATCTCGCTGATTTGCATCGTACGCTGGAGGGAATCCGCCTTTGGAAACTTCATCCCGACAAACTTCTGGTCTTTTCCTCCAAGGGTAGAGATGGTTATCCTTCTCAGGCTTCATACTATGCAGATGTGGCGCTTGAGCAAGGTGTGGATCCTGCACAGATCAGGCTTATCGAAAAGGGAGTGACGACGGAAACAGAGGCTTTGGATTTTACAGAACAGTTTCCCGAGGTTAAGAAAATTGTTTTGGTGACTTCAGCCATTCATTTACGTAGGGCTTCCGGAATATTCCAGGCAGCAGGGGTGGAAGTGATTCCGGCACCGGCAGATTTTCAGGTGAAGATCCAGCCCGGTGGTAATCGGATCAATTGGTTTCCTTCCCTGACTTCACTTATAAAATGGAACACGCTTCTGCATGAAGGAATAGGGCTTGTTTGGGTTGAACTTCGTGTCTGGATGGGGGAATTTCCGGTTTTGGGGAGGTGGAGATTGGAAAATTAGAAACAATCCTTTTCCCCCTTCACGGGGTTAGGGGGTAGAGACTGGAGACGGAAGGTAGGATTTAAGATATTAGACATAAGATATAAGATTTAAGATATAAGATTTAAGACATAAGACAGGAGAGATAGTGTAACTGAGACAATCCTTTTCCCCTTCAGGCCTGCACCCCTTGGCGTAGGAATACGGCAAAGAGAATCTTGGGACATCTTTTTCTTGAATTGGAAATATGGTAGAATTACGACTTAGTAAAGTATTGGATTTTAGATTTATATAAAAAATTGTGATACAAGTAATTATTGTCGGTTTATCCCGATTGGGAAAGGATATAGTGGAGATAATTGGAAATTCACCTTCCTGTTTGAATTACATTTTCTCAGGATATGTCGATGACGAAGGTCCTTCGTCGCTTTATAATGAGATTAATATTCCTTACCTGGGAACCCTAAAAAACCTGGAAGTACATCCGGATATGAATTATTTCATTGCCATTGAACGTGTTTCTCTGAGGATCAAACTTGTTGAGGCAATTTGTGGTGCAGGGGGCAAATTCTTAAGCTACATAGATTCTACAGCAGTGTTGGGCAATTTCGTAACCAAAGGTGAAGGAGTTTTTGTTGGACCACATTGCTTTGTAGCTGACCATTGTCACCTGGGTAGTTTTTCTATTCTTAAATCAAAAAATCTTATTCGCACCCATTCCCATATTGGACTGTTTTGTGTGATTGGTGAGTATGTGGTGTTTGGTAAAGGGATCACGTTAGCTGATGGTAATTATCTCGGAGTGGGATCGATAATCAAAGCCGCTCATTCAAATTTTCATTTTGAACATTCCAGGTATATAAAATATAATCCCCTGGATTTGAATTGGAACAATATCCCCTGGACTAGTCTCAATTGATATTGATTCAGGAAGGAAAATTGTGAAGCGGCCTTCTTCCATCTGGTTTTAAAATATACTTTCCCCCCGGTACACGTGATAGTTACCGGGCAAAAGAAATGGAAAAGGAGCTATTTTTTTAAGGGATTCTTCATTCCTATCTCGCACTGGTAAGATTCAATATCTGCTCTGTAGCCGTTAGTTCTTAACCAAAATATCGTCGGATACTCATCGTGAATTCACACGAATAGATTATTACTTAAATCTTTAGGCTTATCCTTAAGCTATAAAAATAATTTCACTCACAATAATAAAAAAAAAGTATGTGTGGTATCGTAGGTTACATAGGAAATAGAAATGCCTTGCCGGTTTTGATCAAGGGAATTAAGCGTCTTGAATATCGTGGCTATGATAGTTCGGGAGTGGGTCTTCTCACCGATGAGGGATTAAAGGTGGTGAAAAAGAAAGGCAAGGTAAGTGAATTGGACAGTGACCTTCCGTTATTGACTTCTTATAATTCCACCATTGGCATTGCTCACACCCGATGAGCAACTCACGGATTGCCCAATGATGTGAATGCCCATCCTCACACTTCGTCGGATGGTAAGATGGCCCTGATTCACAATGGGATTATTGAAAATTATGAGTCCCTGAAAATTGATTTGGAAAAGAAAGGTCATTTTTTTGAAAGTGATACAGATACGGAAGTTTTGGTGAAACTCATCGAAGAAATTCAAATCGAAATAGGTTGCGAATTAGAAACTGCGGTTCGGCTGGCGTTACAATGTAGTGGATGCTTTTGCAATTGCCATCATTCATGAGGATTATCCGAATTTGTTGATAGCCGCCAGGAAAGGGTCCCCGCTGGTATTGGGATTGGGTGAAAATGAGTTTTTTCTGGCTTCAGATGCTACTCCGATCATTGAATTTACCAAACAGGTGATTTATCTGGAGGATCATGAAATGGCGATTATCAAGAACAATTCGCTGACTATTAAAAATTTCGACAATCTACCCATGGACCCTTTCATTAAGCAACTCGAGATGGAGTTGGAAGAAATTGAGAAGGGTGGGTTTGAGCATTTCATGTTAAAGGAGATTTTCGAACAACCAAAATCAATTGCAGATTGTCTGAGAGGGAGAATTGATTCTCAGGCAGGCAGGTTGACTCTGGGAGGAATTAAGGATTACATGAATCAAATGGCAAATGCGCGGAAGATCACCCTTACTGCCTGCGGAACTTCCTGGCATGCCTGTCTGGTAGCAGAATACTTGATTGAAGAATTTGCAAGGATCCCTGTGGAAGTGGAGTATGCGTCGGAGTTTCGGTACAGAAATCCGATAATGGGAATGAATGATCTTCTGATTGCTGTTTCCCAATCCGGAGAAACGGCTGATACGCTGGCTGCTATCGAACTTGCAAAGAGTCGTGGGGCTACCATTTTTGGCGTTTGCAATGTGGTAGGGGCATCCATTCCCAGGGCAACTCATGCGGGTTCTTATACGCATGCCGGACCTGAAATAGGGGTGGCTTCCACAAAAGCCTTTACGGCTCAAATATCGGTTTTGGCTATGTTTGCTCTCATGTTGGGTCATAAAAACGGACAATTAAGTCGGGAGCGATACGAAAGGCTGTTGGCTGAGTTTGAAAAAATCCCTGCACTGATGCAGCGATGCCTGAATGTTCAGGATAAGGTCTCGGAAATTGCGGGTGAGTATGCAGGTGCAAGAAATTTTCTCTATTTGGGTAGAGGTGTGAATTTTCCTGTGGCTTTGGAAGGGGCACTTAAATTGAAAGAAATTTCTTATATCCATGCTGAAGGATATCCGGCTGCGGAAATGAAGCATGGTCCTATCGCATTGATAGACGAGGAGATGCCTGTGGTGATTATTGTACTGAAGAATAGCAGCTACGAAAAAATTGTATCCAATATTCAGGAAGTAAAAGCGAGAAAAGGAAAGGTGATTGCAATCGTGACGGAAGGGGATGAGTTGGTTGCAAAGCTGGCTGACCATTGTATAGAAATCCCCGAGGTGGATGAATATTTTTCACCATTATTGACGGTTATTCCACTTCAGCTTTTGGCTTACCATATTGCAGTTTTGAGATGGTGTAATGTGGATCAGCCACGCAACCTGGCAAAATCCGTGACGGTGGAATAAGGTCGGTTGAAAGGGATGAGGATAAAAAAAATCCGTGTAAACCAGCTAGATCAGCGTCATCCGTGTTCCATTTATAGACCGCTGATGACACAGTACCTGTCCCGACTCTCGGGATTGGGCGGATGGGCACAGATAAAAAAGTCGACAGTCGACAGTCCACAGATGATTTCTAGAACTTCAAACATTATCTTATTAGGTTACTGGCAAGGAAGCAGACCTACAAAAACAGTGAATTTAATCCGTGTAGATCAGCTAAATCCGCGTCATCCGTGTTCCATCGGAATAGAACGCTGATAACGCAGTACCTGTCCCGACTCTCGGGATTGGGCGTATGGGCACAGATAAAAAAGTCGACAGTCGACAGTCCACAGATGATTTCTAGAACTTCAAACATTATCTTATTAGGTTACTGGCAAGGAAGCAGACCTACAAAAACAGTGAATTTAATCCGT
>JAFMBQ010000302.1 GCA_017858365.1 Algoriphagus sp.
CGCTCGCGAGCAGTTAGTTTCCCTTTTTCATGTTCTTTAGCGATTCTTGACGGACCTCCACCCAGTTTGACATCAGTATATTTGGATTGAAGCTTCTCAAGCAATTGCTCCATGGTTTGGACCGGATTAGAAGAATTTGGATTCATTTGTTATGATTTGGGTTTATGAGTTTCAAACTATTGCTTTTCAGGAAAAGTTTGGGATATAAGGTACAAAAATGCCCTTCTTCAGGAGAAAAAGGGCAAGTGGTTTTAAGTATTTCGGAAATTAATTTTTCTCGATAGCGTCTTTATAATCTTTGATCGAGCGATAAATAGCAGAAGCCATGTATTCTTTGCCTGCATCAGTCATCAAAAATCTTTCTTCCTCAGAATTTGAAAGAAAACCTAACTCGACCAAGACAGAAGGCATAGATGGAGTCCAAAGCACATAAAAAGGACCTTGCTTTACTCCTCGGCTTTTTCTACCTACCCGATCCCGAAATTGTGTTTCGATCTGATCGGCAAGAGAAACAGAATTTTCGAAATGCGCCTTCGACATCAGGTTAAACATCATATATGATTCTGGCGAAGTAGGATCAAAACCTTCGTAATTTTCTTCGTAGTTATCTTCCAAAAGAATCACCGAGTTTTCCCTTTTCACGATATCAAAGTTAGCCTCCAGATATTTGGTACCCATTACAAAAGTCTCTGTCCCAAAAGCTGATTTATTAGGAGCAGAATTAGAATGTATGGATACAAAAAGGTCGGCCTTATTATTATTTGCAATCTGAGGACGTTCTTTCAAAGAAGGGAAACTGTCATCTTTCCGTGTGTAGACCACCTCCACATCGGGTAAATTTTCTTTAATATACTTTCCTACCAAAAGTGTTACCGCCAGATTAATATCTTTTTCTCTCGACTTAGCCCCCAGATTACCAGGATCTTTACCACCATGACCCGCATCTAAAACAATCTTTTTCATTCGAAAAGCAGGCATCATCGTTTCATTCGGAATGTACCCGCCAAATAAGAATGGCGTTAATAAAACTAAAGTCAGAAGAAATTTTTTGTTTTTGGATCGTACCATGAGGGCAATAAAATTAACTTTACACGAAATTTCACTCAAATCTAATTAAAGCGACAGCAGCAGTGCAGGAATTAAGGCTCTTTTTATTTTCCTTTTTTGGGCTAATTCTCATTCCGTTAGTAGCGAGTGCTCAAGACCCTGTAAAACCACGAAGAGAGCGAGCACTTACTTTTCCTGACACGTTGGTTTCTCAGCCTCCGGCATCAAATTCACTCGACACGCTCTCATTACCTGCTGATTCGCTTGCTGTCTCTGACTCGACAAAAATTGTGCCCAGCAATGGAATAGAAACAGATATCACCTATTTCGCTGAAGATAGTATCGTTGCAGATTTCCCTAACAACAAATTATATCTCCACAAAGAAGCCTGGTTTGAGTATGGAGACATGCGCTTAGACGCTGATTTGATAATTATTGACTGGGAGAAATCTGAAATCTATGCCAGTGGTGAAACCGATAGTTTGGGGAATGTTACCGGAAATCCTTTCTTCAAACAGGCAGGTACAGAGTATGAAGTCCGCAAGGAAATGCGCTACAACTTCAAAACTCAAAAAGCAATCATCAAAGATGTAGTAACCGAACAACAGGACGGGATTTTGCGAGGAGAAACCATCAAAAAAACCGAAGATGGAAGTATCTACATGGATCATGGGTATTATACTACTTGTAAGTTGGCTGATCCCCATTGGCACATTTCTTCTCGAAAAATCAAATCCATCGAAGGGAAACAAGTCGTCTCTGGCCCTTTTAACTTCTATTTCAATGGAATCCCGACCCCCTTGGGATTACCTTTTGGAATCATACCTAATACACCTGAGGAAAAAACTTCAGGAATCATTTTCCCTAGTTATGGACAAGAGCAAAAACGAGGAATATTTCTGCGGGATTTTGGATACTATTTTGCAATCAACGATTACGTCCATACCCGCCTGACAGGAGACATCTATTCTAATGGAGGCTGGGGATTTAAATCTCAATCGATCTATAAAAAACGCTACCGCTTTGGTGGATCAATCAATCTTGATTTTCAGAAATTCGTTTCTCCTGAAACTGAAGAAAATCCAGTTGATTACAACACCTTTAAAATCGCTTGGAGTCATAATCCAGAATCAAGAGGAAACAGTAGGTTTTCAGCCTCCGTGAATGCTGGTAGCACAAGTTATTTCAACAATATCATCAACCCATCGAGTTTCCAAAACAACGTTACTTCAGATCTCCAGTCAAACATCAATTTTACGAAAACATTTAGCGGAACTCCATTCGTATTTTCTTCCAGCATGCGCCATTCTCAAAGTGTGCAAACCGGTGAAGTCAACCTCAGCTTACCGACTATGTCGCTGGTGATGAACCGTCAAAGCCCTTTCAAAAATTTGAAATTTGAACCGCTCAAGACATTCAATGTTGCATATAATTTCAATTTGCAAAACTCTATCACCAACCGAGTTTCGCAAGAATTTGGAGTAGGAAGTGATATCTCGGGTGGAGGTCAAAGCTCGGAAATCGTTCCTTTCACCGTAGACAACTTCAAATTCCTACTTCAAAATGCGAATAATGGCGCGCAACACGTGATCCCATTCAGTTCGAATTTTAGAGTATTCAAGCACTTCACGGCAACTGCCTCAGCGAACCTTACAGAGCTTTGGTATCTACAAAAGCTAAATTACTATTACAATCCATCCACCGAGCGAGTGGATAGAATCTCAGAAGATGGCTTCAACCGAGTGACCTATTATTCGAGTTCTTTCAATATGAACACTAATATTTATGGTTTTTATAATTTCAAAAAAGGAAAAATACAGACCATTCGTCAATTGATCCAACCTTCCTTTGGATTTAGCTACACACCTGATTTCTCAGACCCTAGCCTTGGATACTACCAAGATATCCAAGTCAATGAAGCCGGAGACAGGCAATTGTTTTCCCGGTATCAAGGATTTATTTACGGTGGAGCTCCACTTGGAGAATCTCGAGCATTAAGCATCAATATTAGAAGTGTACTGGAGGCGAAGATCCTTTCTGAAACAGATTCTACTGATGCGACTACTAAAAAAATCCCTTTGATGGAAAATATCGACATCAATACCAGTTATAATTTCGCAGCGGACTCATTCCAATTAGCGCCATTCAATTTCCGAGCTCGAACAAGCTTTTTTGATCGAAGATTGTCAGTCAACCTTAGTACCATATTGGATCCCTATGCGGTGGAAACCTCTACAAATTCAAGTGGCCTTGAAATTACCAGAAACATAAATGAATTCGCTTGGAATAAAGGGCAAGGAATTGGCGCTATTCGTAACGCCACTTTAAACCTCAATGCCTCTATCAATCCTAATAGCAGTCAATCTCAGGGAGAGGTTCGTGATGAAATAACTAATAAATTTCTTCAGGAAGGTGGTAGAATGAATGAATTTGTTCAGAGTGAAATCAACAGAATTGCTACAGACCCAAGCCAGTATATAGACTGGGATATTCCTTGGAATTTGACTTTCGGCTACAATTTATCCTACAGCAATCAGGCTAGTGGAACTAAGAATGTGACTCAAACCATCAACATGAGTGGAGATGTCTCCTTTTCGGAAAAGTGGAAGATCAACTTCAACACGGGTTATGATGCGCAAACAAAAGAGCTAACTCAGACTATGATCGGTATCGCCAGAGATCTTCACTGCTGGCAGATGAATGTCAACTGGATTCCATTTGGGCGATTCACCTCATACAACATTGACATTCGAGTCAAGTCTAGTATTCTATCGGATCTGAAAGTATCACGAAGAAGATCGTTTTTTGACAGATAATAGATGTTAGATTTTCGATATAAGATATCAGATGTTAGGTAAATCCGAAATCATATATCATACATCATAAATCCTGCAATCCCTAAACTCGAGACCGGCTTAGCGGCATAGTCATGCATCTCGGACCGCCAAGACCTCTTGAAAGCTCTGAAGAAGGGATTTCTAAGACTTCCACCCCCATTTGTCGTAAAGCGTGATTGGTATGAATATTTCGATTGTAGGAGATTACTCTTCTCGGTCCGATAGCGAAGACATTTGCTCCATCAAACCACTGCTCTCGCATCGCATAATCTGGATTCCCGTCAGCAGTATGTAAAATCTCCAAGTGTGGGATTTCACGTTCTAGAATAGTCAGAAGGGATTCTTTTAATACTTCCCGCTTGATAATAACCTTATCGTCCCTGATTTCCTTCAAGGTATAAAGTGAAGTCTGCAACACGGAATTCAGTGCATCTGGATAGGTCAGCGCTAAGTTTTCATCCAAAATTGTAAAAACAGTGTCCAAGTGCATGTATTGGCGTTTTTGCGGGAGGTGAACCTCATAAACTCGCTCAACAGTTCCTTCGCCAAGTAAGGCTTTGGCAGCATGATATATAGCCTTTTCATCAGTTCGCTCAGAGTTGCCAATGGCTACGGCCTTATTAGACAGAATAATGACATCTCCACCTTCGATGCTCGGAGGACTATGCATCCCTTCTGCCGGATAAAGCTTATTGATATTATCTTTGAAGTCTGGGTGGTTTTCAAAAATGGTTCGAAGTAAATCTGCTTCCCGCTGACGGCCTTCCATTTTCATACTGGAAAAAATAATTCCTCCCGGAGTAACCGCCATCGGATCCCGTTGGAAATACAAGTTGGGGCAAGGTGAAATCGCAAAAGCATAATCCATCAATTCGCCTGGATTAAGATTCGGAATCTTGCGCTTCAATTCATGAATTTTCAATCCTCCTGTCAAGATAATTGCGCATTCTGCAGTAGAATATCGTTCCAAAATCGCCTCTGCCAGATATGATAATCCAGCTCTTTGAAGTGCATTTTGCATTAATCTGAGCAGAATCTGCTGATCATATAGGACTCGAATCAACAGCTCTCTTAATTGATAAACCATCGCCCCAGTAGAAGATTTGATTAGATTAGAAAAGGTATCATGCTCCTGCTGCAAAGCTTCAAGATATGGCACATCATCAAATAGCAAATACTCCTTATTGTATGGGGTAAGGCGATCTATCTCCTTGCCTGGACGATGCATCAAAACCGCCTTGAGTGTTCCGAATTCTGAATTGAGCCTGAGATTCATTTGATTAAGATATTTGCATGATTTGATTTGATAAATTATCATTTTTCTAATGATAATACCAGTTATCTGGAAATTTGCAGGGTAATTATTTCATCATGCTTAAGTATCAGGACATGATTTTATCAAAAATCACTTCAATTTAAAACTTGAAAAGCCTTCTATTGTATAAAATTTGATCAATTAGGATCTATTTCATGGTCCTCCGAAAAAGAGAAAGGCAGATCTAAGCTCATCTATTTTACCCTACCTTGCGTAAGTAATACTGAAACAAAAGACCACCTATA
>JAFMBQ010000303.1 GCA_017858365.1 Algoriphagus sp.
CACCAATTTTATCTCCTTTTCTGTATAATCCCTCCTCAATCACCATCATCCCCGGAGAATAAACTTTGAAATTCCCATCTAATAAGTCATTGCTATAGTAGGCTTCGAAAACCAGATCTCCTTCTGGGGAATATCCTAAAAATGGTCCGCTTTTCTTTCCTTTTACATAAAATTCCCTTTTGGATAAGCCACCAAAATCATAATATTCAAGCCATTCTCCGGATTTTAACCCTTCAATATAATTGCCTTCGATCTTTGGTTGATCATATCTTTGAAAGCCAGGGTTCCCTGTTTTCCCAAAATACTCAGTATACTTACCTACCAAAAGGCCATTTTGAAAGATCATTTCAACCTTCAGAGCACCATCTTGATCATAAAATTTAGATTCCCCGAAGTATTGATTGTCTTTATAGTTTGCTACTAGGCTTTTCTTTCCATCAGGATAAAAATTAATCCATGTTCCAGTTTTCAAACCAAGATTGAAATAGCCCTCTGAGATCAATACATTTGTTTTTGGATTATAATATTTCCACAATCCTTCACGAAGTGAATCTTTTACCACCCCAATAGCCATTACTGAAGAATCACTATCGTACTGGCGTACTAAGTTTGATTCTTGTGCAAAAAGTGAGGTACTAAAGAGTAATAAGCCAATAAGGGTATATTTCATGCATTCTTGGTTTCAAATCTACTCAGGAGGTTTTGACTGAGCTTTTAAAAAAGAAATTGTCAAAACAGAGACAATTAGATTATTGTACGGAAGAATTCTATTCCTGTTTAAAAATAAGATAATTCTTCTTTTATATCATTCTATGATTGAAGAAGTCTGAAATTTTTTTCAACTCCTCTTCGAGTTTTAGGCCAAAGTCATCGGGTTTTTCAAGTAGAATTTGCTTAAACCATTGGTGATATGGAGACTTTTCTATAAACGCAATATCAGGATTCTCGGTATAATTATCTGATAAAATTAGGTCTGGATAATCCCATGGAGTGGAGCTAAGACTATATTTAAATCCGTTTTCACTGTAAAAGTCAGAATTTGATAAAAGATTATTTTTACCAAATAGAATAAAAAGGAACATTCCATGGCCAAACCAATTCAGGACTCTGATATTTAGGCCGTTCTCACTTTCAAAATCGCGAATAATATCGAGTACCTGATATGGAAAACCCAATAAATCATTGCCTTTAGTGAGCTTGATTCCTTTGTTAGGAGTGTGAAACCCACCTATTTCTTTTGCGATAGCAGAATTTCCAAGTTCCGAGAAAAGCCCCCAAAAAGCTCCCTTAAGTTGGTTTTGTCGTGTGACTAGACCTTTATCCATCCAAAGTGATAGATCTAAGGAGATGGGCTTGTGTGTCATTTTACCACTGAAGTAATGCGGATGCCCAAGTGAAACCGGATCCAAAAGCTGCTAGACAAATAAGATCACCTTCTTTAATTCTTCCTTGCTCCCAAGCTTCACTTAGTGCAATCGGAATAGTGGCAGCGGTCGTATTTCCCATATGCATGATATTATTGAATACCTTTTCATCTGGAAGTTCTAATTTATTTTGGACGTATTGGCTGATTCGTAGGTTAGCCTGATGCGGCACCAACAAATCAATAGCAGACTTAGATAAATTATTTGCGTCCAAGGCTTCTTTGATCACTTCTATAAAACGAACCACTGCATGCTTAAATACTGCATTTCCATTCATTGTTAGATTAAAGCTTCCAGATACAATTAATTCTGGAGAAAGTCGAACTTCTCGACTACTTCCAGGATCTTTGCAGTAGAGTTCTTCTGCATATTCGCCTTGGGCATGAAGATGGGTCGACAGTATTCCGGGTTGGTTAGTTTCTACAGCTCCAACTACTACGGCACCTGCTCCGTCTGCGAAGATTACTGCACTTGATCGTCCAGCATCACTCACATCTAATGCGGAGGATTGAATTTCTGCCCCTACTACCAGGATTTTTTTGTACATCCCGGTTTTGATAAACTGGTCTGCTATCGATAATGCATAGATAAATCCTGAGCAGGCATTTCGAATATCAAGTGCTCCAATAGTTCCCATGCCTAGTTCACGCTGTAGTAATACTCCATTTCCAGGTATGAAATAATCAGGTGTAACGGTGGCAAAAATGATGAAATCAATTTCTGAAGTTGTAACTCCAGCACGCTTTAATGCCAATTCTGAGGCATTTTTAGACATTGAGGTCACGGTATCCACACCTGGAGTAAACCAATGCCGCTGCTGAATTCCAGTTCTATTTACAATCCATTCATCATTGGTATCCATCATTTTTGATAAATCATTATTAGTCACAATTCGCTCAGGGACATAATGACCAACTCCTAGGATTCTACTTTTTTTCATTATTTGGGTTTATTGAATTCCCAACAAATATGGGGACATGTTCCCATTCATACAAAAAAGAAATTATGGAAGGGGGTGGACTAAACACTATCCAAATAAAGTGTAATTACCATGCTGATCCATAGGAGAGGTCTTTCGGATTAGAGAAGGACTATCATTACTTACTGAATTGACGAGTGGCGAAACAGTATAGCTGAGCATCATATCAGCTGAATATGGATTGAGCATGGCTTTTAATTCATCTTCTGAAGAATATGAATCCAGCCACTTTTTCTCATCTTTTTGAGACAAAATCACAGGCATTCTATCATGAATTTCAGCTACCTTTTCATTTGGACTGGTAGTCAGGATCAAAAAGGTATGCTGTATTTCGCCCGCTACAGTTTCATACTCTTCCCAAATTCCGGCAAACGCGAAAAGTTCATTTTCTCTTACCGTGAACCGATAAGGGATTTTGGTTTTTTTACCTAGACTCTTCCATTCATAAAATCCATCCGCAGGGATCAAGCATCTTCTTTTCTGAAAGGAACTTTTGAAGGAGACTTTTTCGGAGACTGTCTCAGCTCTTGCATTGATGAGTTTCTGGGCTACTGGACGGTTTTGGCCAAATTCAGGCGTAATCCCCCAATAAAAAAATGAGAATCCTCTTGGACTCTGAGAAGTAATCACCGGTACAAGTTGGGTAGGGGCAATGTTATATCTAGGATTGAAATCTGGAAGCATTTCGGCTTGAAATCGCTCTTCGAGTTCTATTTTACTTTTACTGAGTGAATAGCGTCCGCACATGGTGGTTGGTTAGAAAATGTTCTGAAAGTTAGAAACCCTTGGTAATAAATTCAATAGCTCGTTGTTCTGAATAGAATGCTTGTGTGGAATCAGCTGGGCTAAAGCCTACATGACCTCCATGCTTGGGATATTCGAAATAGACCAAATCCAACTGATTTGCTAACCCTTTTGGAAAGCAATTTTCGCTTAAGAATGGGTCGTTAAGGGCATTTAGGATTAATGTCGGAACTTCGATATGCTCTAGGAAGAATATCGAAGAGTTGACTTCGTAGTATTCCTGGGCATCAGCAAAGCCATGAAGCGGGCCTGTAAAATAATCGTCAAAGTCGGCTAAAGTCTTAATGTTTTTTATTGCGGAAAGAGGGATTTTTCCGGGATGAGCTTCAGATTTTCTGATCACTTTTTCTTTCAATGTTCTCAAAAATCGTTTGGAATAAAGAATGTTTCCCCCGCTTGAGATTTTTTTACTAGAGCTGCCTAAATGAAGCGGTACCGAAATTGTGACTGATTTTTTTATTTTAGGAAGTGTGGATTTTTTCTCTCCAAGGTATTTTAGAGTCAAATTTCCTCCCAGACTAAAGCCCACTAGATAAATTTCATCATAATCTTTTGCTGCATGATTGACAACTTCATCGAGATCATAAGTTGCCCCAGAGTGGTAAAAAATAACTTGATTATTCATTTCTTCCCCGCAGCCTCGGAAGTTCCAGGTCAACACATCGAATTGGTTTTGAAAAAAAGCTTTCGCCATACCCACCATATAAGCTCGTTCACTATTTCCTTCGAGCCCATGACTTATAATCAGTAGCTTAGCACTTCGTTGTTTATACCAGTCGAGTTCCAAGAAATCACCATCTGATGTTTTGATCCGTTCTTTGTGAGGGCTTTCAAAATCAACTTTCCTGAAAAGTGCAGGATATATGGTCTCAAGGTGGCTATTAAATAGCCACTTCGGACGGTTGTAATTACTGTTTTGAATTAGAGGCACTTCAGATAGAAAAGGAGATTAGGCTGAAAAGCAAGGGTAAATTACTAGTTTTAAATTTGAATAAAGACTTTATAAAAACTATTTTTGGACACTTTAATTAACGAATAGCGCAGAAAAACCTATGGCCGAAATAATAAGAATGCCTAAAATGAGTGACACCATGGAAGAGGGGGTGATCGCTGCATGGTTGAAAAAAGTTGGTGATGCTGTAAAGCCAGGAGACATCCTAGCCGAAGTAGAGACTGACAAAGCAACGATGGAGCTAGAATCCTATGATGAAGGTGTGCTTTTATATATCGGAGTAAAAGAAAAAGATTCTATTCCTGTTAATGGAATAATTGCGATCATCGGGGAGAAAGGTGAGAAGTATGAGGATTTACTCAAAGATGCCTTAGAATCTTCTAGCGAATCAAAAAAAGAAGCTCCAGCTGAGGAGGATAAGAAAGAAGATAAAAAAGAAGAAAAATCTGAATCCAAGCCAAAAGCTGAGAAAGTAGATACTTCGTCGATTAATGCGACACTGATCACCATGCCGAAAATGTCTGATACAATGATGGAGGGTACAATCTCTACCTGGTTGAAGAAGGTTGGCGATGTGGTCAAGTCTGGAGAGATCATAGCTGAAGTAGAGACTGATAAGGCTACCATGGAACTTGAATCCTATGAAGACGGTACACTTTTATATATCGGCGTTGAAGCAGGTGACAGTGTGCCTGTAGATGGGGTAATTGCTGTTATTGGGGAAAAAGGATCAGATTATGAGACTTTGCTAAAAGTGCATCAATCGGAAGGTGACTCAGAGGAAGAAGTTCCTGAATCTACTCCTGAAGCATCTAAAGCTGAAGAGCCAAAACCAACAGCTCAGAATACTGCTCCTACAAGTGTTGCCAATTCATCTACTGGTGATCGAATCAAAGCTTCCCCGCTGGCAAAGAAGATGGCGGAGGATAAAGGTTTTGACATCAGCCAGGTAAATGGATCTGGTGAAGGAGGACGAATTGTAAAGAAAGACGTTGAGAATTTTGTTCCCGCCGCCGCCGCAGCACCTGTTCAGTCAGGAGTACCAACTGCGCCTGTTGTGGGTCAGGAAAGCTTCACTGAGGAAAAAGTATCTCAAATGCGGAAAGTGATTGCCAAGCGACTTGCCGAGAGCAAGTTTGGAGCACCACACTTCTACCTGACTATGGAGATCAATATGGATAAGGCGATGGAAGCCCGTAAATCCATGAATGAAATTGCTCCAGTTAAGATCTCATTCAATGATCTGGTCATTAAGGCATCTGCAGCAGCTTTGCGTCAGCAC
>JAFMBQ010000304.1 GCA_017858365.1 Algoriphagus sp.
AACAATTGATGGACTCATATTTGTTTCTCAAACAAATGATTATAGTTTGCCGCAAACAAGTAATGTTTTACAAAGTAGATTAAGTTTAAATGAAAAAGTTTTTTGCTTAGACATTAGATTAGGATGTAGTGGTTATATAGTAGGTTTATTTCAAGCGTCATTATTAATTAATTCTGGAGCGTGTTGTAAAGTATTAGTGTTAGCAGGAGATACCACGTCAAAAATTATAAATCCAAGAGATAAGTCTTTACGAATGGTTTTTGGAGATGCAGGTTCGGCTACCTATGTTACAAGAGGTTCTGATGATATAGGTTTTAAGATTCATAATAATGGTTCAGGATTTTCGCATTTAATAGTTCCTGCGGGAGGATTTAGAAAACGGAGTTCTAATTTAACGTCTGATGAAATTGCTGATCAAGATGGCAATGTCAGATCAGAGAATGACTTATTCATGAATGGTACTGAAATTTTTAATTTTGCGATCAATAAGGTCCCGATGTTAATTGAGGGTTTATTAGAAACTGCTAAGTGGACTAAAACGGAAGTAGATTTATTTTTATTCCACCAAGCGAATAATTTTATGGTGGAATATCTACGACGGAAAATGAAAATAAATTCTGAAAAAGTACCTTTAGGAATTGAAACGTATGGAAATACTGGACCATGTTCCATACCACTGCTTTTAAGCCATATTTCAGGAGCGCAAATTACTTATGATAAGGTTGTAATGTGTGGATTTGGTGTAGGATTGTCATGGGCAGGCTGTTATACAAATTTGAATGAAACGAAAATATTTAAAACAATTAATTATATTTCAAATAAAAAATGAAAGAGCTATTATTATTAAAGATCAATGAAGTATTAGAAGGGAAAAACATGCCCTTTTTAACAGATATTAATTTAGATACCAATTTGCGAAATGGATTAGGATTAGATTCTTTTGATTTAGCTGAATTAACGGTTCGTATTGAAGAAGAAACAGATATTGATATATTTTCAAATGGTATAGTTACTACCGTAGGAGAAATATTGGAAATATTAGGAAATAAATAGTTAGGTTTTGTCTATGTTTTATATCAACGAAAAAGAGGCTATATTCTTTAGTTATGAGAATCTTTTTAATCATCTAAATGAATCTACAAGTATTATTACAAATCCCTACAAAATCAATACTTTGGAACTATTTCTAAACTTGATTAAGGCGTTGGTTTATAATGTAGATATAACCTTGTTAGATCAGGATTTTACTGAATCTGAAATAATTTCTCTTGTTGGTGAAAAATATTCTGAGAATGTCATTCATGTGCAAAGTATTAACCTAGATTGTTTTCAAACATATTTGAAATTAATAATTAATTCGAAAAGTACTATAACTATTTTTACATCTGGCACAACAGGAATGCCTAAAAAAGTGGTCCACTCTTTACAAACATTCGGTAGAGAAATTAAGTTTGGACAAAAATTTGATAGTTCAATATGGGGTTTAGCTTTTAATGCTACCCACATGGCGGGTTTGCAGGTTTTTTTTCAGGCTTTATTTAACAGGAACACTTTGGTTGATCTATTTAATTTTGATACAGAGATTATTAATTTATCTATCTTTAAACATAAAATTTCTCACATTTCAGCAACGCCCACTTTTTACAGATTACAAAATAGTAAAGATATTGTTTTTAATGATGTTAAGTCTGTCACTTTGGGTGGGGAAAAGTCTGATGATAATTTGTATAGGGTAATTAAAAGAATGTATCCTTTTGCAAAAGTTAAAAATATTTACGCTTCTACTGAGGCAGGATCATTGTTATGTTCAGATGGTGAATATTTTTATATTCCAGAGCGATTAAACGATAAAATCGTTATCAAAGAAAATGTACTTTATATTAATGAGTCATTATTAGGTCAAACTTCAAATCTCCTGATAGAAAATGGTTGGTATTGTAGTGGCGATGTTATTGAATGGAAACATAATTCAGATTATTATTTTAAATTGATAGGTAAATCAAATGAAATGATAAATGTTGGGGGATACAAAGTAAACCCGCATGAAGTAGAATTAGAACTGAGAAGTATTATTGGAATTAAGAATGCTTTTGTTTTTGGGAAAGCAAATTCCGTATTAGGAAATCTTATCTGTGCGGAGATTATCTTAGAAAAAGGAATAGAATTAGAAGAGAAAAAAATTAAAGATATTTTGGAATCAAAATTACAACAATTCAAAATTCCTAGAAGGATATTTTTTGTTGAGAAATTAAGTTTAAATAGAACAGGAAAAATAAGCAGGTCAAATGCTAAAGAATAAAAATATATTAGTAACCGGATGCTCCAGAGGTCTTGGTTTGGAGATAGTTAAAGAACTTCTTTTGGAAGGAGCAAATGTATATGGAGTTAGCAGAACCCTAACTCCCGAGTTTAATTCATTTTTGGAACAATATAGGGAAAGAGTTTTTTTTAAAAAATTTGATTTGAATGCTACCGATGAGATAGAAATTAAAATTTTTAAAGAATGGCTTAATAATAAAATTTCTATTCATGGTTTCGTAAATAATGCAGCTGTTGCATATGATGATATAATTACAAATATGAACTTGGACTTATTGGAGTCTATGTTTAAAGTAAACGTTTTTAGTCCCTTAATTGCAGTTAAATCTGTACTACGTAATATGATATTTAATCGTACAAAAGGAAGTGTTGTCCATGTTTCGTCTATAAGTGTTCATACTGGTTATAAGGGGTTGTCAATGTATGCCAGTTCAAAAGGCGCATTAGAAGCTTTTTCGAAAAATACCGCCAGAGAATGGGGCGAAAAGCAAATAAGAAGTAATTGTCTCGTAGCTGGATTTATGGAAACGGAAATGAGTGGTACTCTTTCAAATGAGCAAAAGGCTAGAATTTTTAATAGAACATCTTTGAAAGTTCCTACTACTTTGAATTCAGTAGCCAAGACAGTTTGTTTTTTACTTTCGGACGGAGCGGAATCTATCACTGGACAAAATATTCATGTTGATTCCGGAACGATTTAAAGATTCTGTTTTTTTAATACCAATTATTCGGTAGAACACGATTGTGTGATAGGGTACTTCCGTTTTTCTCCCAATCTAGCATTGGCTTTAAAAGTGATTGTTGAGTAGGGGGTTCAATAGGCATTTGTACTTTTGTCATTCAGTGATTTACAATTGGAAACTGTGCAATCATTCGCACTGGCGCAGTAGTTCAAAAAAATGTTTTCTCTTTTGCCATTGGAGTATTTAATCTCTGAAAATATTATCTGATACCGCAAAGAGGAACTGGGATTGTGAGAATTGATTTTTCGATCAAGTTAAAAGTCAAAGTGTTTATACTCAGTTTTAACATTAGTCGTGTTCGCTTTTGGAACACGGATAACGCGGATTTAGCTGATCTACACGGATTATTAAAATAAAAAAAATCAGCGCCTATCCGCTTTATCTGCGTCATCTGCGTTCTATAATTATCTGCGACTATCCGTCTAATCAGCGTCATCAGCGGTTTATGTATGGAACACGAATAACGCGGATTTAGCAGATCTACACGGATTTTAAAAGTGTTTTTTATCTGCGACCATCCGCCTAATCAGCGTCACCTGGGTTAAATAATTATCTGCGACTATCCGTCTAATCAGCGTCATCTGCGTTCTGTAATTATCTACGACTATCCGCCTAATCCCGAGAGTCGGTACAGGTACTGTGTCATCAGCGTGCTATCAAAGGAACACGGATGACGCGGATCTGGCTGATTAATACGGATTAAATTCACTTTTTTATCTGAGACCATCCCGAGAGTCGGGACAGGTACAGCGTTCTATAGTTATCAGCATTTTATTTTATTTATTTAGGTAAGGAAAAAACATGGTACAGGTATGATTACAGGAGTGGGAACAGATATTGAATCGGTAAGCAGGTTCAAGAGAATCTGGGATCATAAGCCTGCACTTTTGAAAAGACTTTTTTTCAGTTCGGAACTTGCGTATGCAGACACCAAAGACAAACCATGGGAGACCCTGACCGGGATCTGGTGTGCCAAGGAGTCTGTCCTGAAATCCCTCAGTAATCAAGTGGAAATAAGGATTAGTGAAGTGGAGATATCTAAAAAAAATCCGCAGCACCTGGATGTGATCATCCATAACCCAAAGGTGAAATCAGATCAGTTTAGGTATTTCGTGAGCATTTCCCATTCAAGGGAGTATGCCACAGCGATTTGCGTCCTGGAGACCAATAGTGAAAGATAGAATAGGTTGGAAAATACATGCTATGTCAATTGACACGGTTATTTCTTTTTAACCAGCATTGAATTTTTCTTATTTCTTAATCTTCCTGATTCTGATGATCAAGAAGAACAGGAAGAAGGTCTTCAATTTTTTCTATCCGTACCCGTGTTTTTCTTCAATCAGTCAAAATAAGAAATCTAAATCCATACAAGTTGAATATCCTTGTCACATGTGTTGGAGGTCCAACGCCTAGAGGCTTTGCGCTATCTTTAAAGAAATACAGCAGTTATGCTAACTATCGATTTATAGGTACTGATATAAATCCCCTGGCATACGGCTTTTATCAAGATTCTTTGTTTGACAAGTCCTACATTATTCCCAGACCCAATACAGATTCGTATTGGCAAGTAATTCAAGAGATCGTCTTAAAAGAAGAGATTCAGTTGGCCATTGTACTACCCGAATTAGAAGTTTTGGCATGGAGTAAAAAGGAGGACGAGGGTTTTTTGCCCTGCAAGGCATTGTTGCCTGCTTCTAAGTTGGCCGAATTGCTATACGATAAAGCAAAAATGACTGAATTGCTCGCACCGCTGCTTTTGGTTCCCAAATCCATTTCTTTCCATAGAAAATTTCAAAATTTTGATAAACTATTCAGGGAGTTGGGAGAGATGTTTTGGGTAAGAAGCAGTTCGGGAACAGGTGGTTTGGGATCTTTGAAAATAGACGGGAAGGATTCTTTAAAAAATTGGATTCATATCAATCCGGGAATAGAGATCTTTTTGGCCATTGAATATCTTCCTGGTAGAAATCTAGCCTGCAAGCTTTTGTATTACAATGGTAAATTGATTCGATCCGCTACCGCTGAGCGTGTCAACTACCTCATGTCCAAGATAGCACCCTCGGGAATTTCGGGTATTACTTCCTTTGGTCGGTTACTAAATGAACCGCATCTGGTGGATATTTCGGTAAAAGCAATGGACTATTTATTCTCTAGTACAGGAGCTAAAAAACATGGATTTTTCACAGTCGATTTGAAAGAGGATGCTGATGAAAAACCTTTGATTACAGAGATCAATATTCGGCATGTGTCCTTTAATCAGTGTTTTGCTGCTGGGGGTGCCAATTTTGCTGAGGATACAATCAGGCTTTTGCTGGAGGATCAGACCTTTGATACCACCTATCTGCAATATGAATTTGAAGAAGATTT
>JAFMBQ010000015.1 GCA_017858365.1 Algoriphagus sp.
GGGCTAAGCACGATTGCAACTGCCTGTGGAGAAGAATCTGAGACGATAGAGGAAGTTTATGAGCCCTTTTTGATCCAGGAAGGTTATTTAAAAAGAACTTCTCGCGGTCGTATGGCAACGGAGTTGGCTTACAAGCACTTGAAAATCAAACCGAATTTGGGCTTGGGCGGATTATTTGAGGGGGTTTAACAGCCTCGTTTACCAATATAAAAGCCACTCCAAATTTCTCTGGAGTGGCTTTTTTAGGTTTTTACGATAACTTATTTTTTCAGCGAAGCCATGTCAATCACAAATCGGTAGCGCACGTCACCTGCAATTGTCCGCTCGTAGGCCTCATTGATTTCGTCCATGGCGATCACTTCTACGTCGGATACAATTCCATGCTCAGCGCAGAAATCCAGCATTTCCTGAGTTTCTTTGATCCCGCCAATCAGCGAACCTGCCAAGCTTTTTCTGCCAAAAATCAAGGCTGTCGCATGGATTTGCTCAGGTGTTGGGGGAACTCCCAGCAAGACCATGACCCCATTTGTTTTCAACAGATTCAAATAAGCCGAATAATCATGAGAAGCCGATACCGTGTCTATAATCAGATTATAAGACCCTTTCAATCGTTTCATATTCTCAGGATCTGTAGTCAACTCGAAGTGGTGAGCTCCTAAGTAGTCAGCATCTTTAGCTTTTTCGGGAGAGCGACTAAGCATGGTGACTTCTGCACCCATGGCCGCAGCAATTTTCACAGCCATGTGTCCCAATCCACCAAGTCCCACTACAGCTACTTTATCTCCTTTTTTCACATTCCAATGCTTCAATGGAGAATAAGTGGTGATACCAGCACAAAGTAAAGGAGCAACTCCTTCTAGAGGTAGCTTATCGGAAACCTTGAGTACGAATTTTTCAGTGACCACGATCTGCGTCGAGTATCCACCGTAAGTAATTGTTTTCTTGTCTTGTAGATAAGAGCTATAGGTGCCTGACATTCCTTTTTCGCAAAACTGTTCTAGATCATCTTCACAGTTGACACAGCCACCGCAAGACTCCACCATACAGCCAACACCTACGGTATCACCGACTTTATGTTTGGTGACTTCTGAACCTACAGAAATAACTTTCCCTACGATCTCATGACCAGGTACGACTGGAAAAATAGTACCTCCCCACTCGTTTCTGGCCGTATGAATGTCTGAATGGCATACTCCACAATAGAGGATGTCTATCTCAACATCTTTCGGGCCTGGAGTTCTTCTTTCAAGTTGAAAAGGTGCTAATGGTTGATCTGCATGTTTTGCAGCGTAAGATTTTATAGTTGACATAAAAATTAATTTTTGTTTAAAAGCTCTTTTAGATTAAATCAAATTAATCCGAGGTAAGTTCACTAGCGGCTTCCTGATCGAGAAACCAAATCAAATCTGCAGTCGCAGGATTGACCAGGCTAGCTGGATAGCTTCGGAAATCACCCTCCTCCTTTACAATTTCTCGGACTTTTTCGGATTTGTTTTTCCCGGTTACCAGAAAAGTGATCCGCTTGGCATTATTGATCAATTTTCCAGTGATAGTTACACGCTTCTGGCCTGAGTCTGGATGTGTAGCTACTTCGCAGTTGTGGGAAGAATCCCAAAGCTGAATCGAATCTGGGAAAATTGATGCGGTATGGCCATCGTCACCCAAGCCGAGTATCACCAAGTCAAACTGAGGAATCTTATTTGCTTTTGGCAAATGCTGATCCAGCACATTTCCGTAACGGATGGCTTCTTCGATAGGATCATTTTCACCTTGTACACGGAAAATATTTTCAGCCGGAATAGTAATCTTTGATAAGAGATGATCCAGCGTCATTTTGTAATTGCTCTCTAGGTTTGTCGGAGGTACGCATCGCTCATCTCCCCAATAGAAAAAGACTTTTGACCAATCAATCTTTTCGGTAAAATTTTCAGCTAAATAATCAAAGACGACTTTTGGAGTACTTCCACCTGAAAGCGCAACGTGAACATTTTCTTGAGACTCAGTTAATTCTTGAAACTGGTGGGAAAATTCATCCGCCAGTTTTTCTTTAGAACTGGAAATAATCAACTGCATAATATATTGGGTTTGATTAAGTATAGTTTAGGGTTATTGATTAGCAAATGACGCAGAAGCCAGATTCATCGGTTAGCAAGTCTCCAGGATTTCTCCAGCCAAAGCTACCTTCGATCAAATCATCCGAGTTTCTAGGACCCCAAGTTCCTGCGGAATAACCATAGGTATTGACTTGAGGACAATTTTCCCAGCATTTTAAAATTGGGTCAACAAATTTCCACGCAGCTTCAACTTCATCCGCTCGCGCATACAGTGTGGTGTCTCCCTGCATGGCATCCAATAAAAGTCTTTCATAAGCATCCATGACATGAGCAGACTCAAGGTCTGAATAGTAAAAATCCATATTTGCCTGCTCGACATGGAAACCTAAGCCAGGGACTTTTACCCCAAACTTGATTAAAATCCCTTCGTCGGGCTGAATCCGGATGATTAGTTTATTATCCTTTTTGTAGACATCCTGACTTTTGAATATGTCATGATGTGGGCTCTTAAAATGAATGACCACTTCGGTGACTTTGGTTGGCATGGCTTTACCAGTACGAACGTAGAAGGGGACATCACTCCAGCGCCAATTATCGATGAAAAACTTCACCGCAGCATAAGTTTCGGTGGTGGATTCAGGATTCACTCCATCTTCTTCCCGATAGCCTTTTACATTCTTACCATCGATTTTGGAGGCCACATATTGGCCTTTAAGTGTGTTTTTAAGGATTGTCTCATCGTCCTTCATGATTCGAATAGACTTCAGCGCTTTCACCTTTTCATTACGGATTTCCTCAGCATCAGAATTGATTGGTGGCTCCATCACAATCAATGAAATCACCTGAAGCAAATGGCTCTGAAACATATCACGGAACGCTCCCGATTTATCATAATAGCCACCGCGCTTTTCCACTCCTACTGTCTCCGCATTGGTGATCTCTACATGATGGATGTAGCGACGATTCCAGACTGGCTCAAAAATAGAATTTGAAAAACGGGTCACCAGGACATTTTGAACTGTTTCCTTGCCTAGGTAGTGGTCTATTCGGTAGACCTGAGACTCTTGAAAGTACTTGTGTAATCCCACGTTAAGCGCTTTAGCTGATGCCAAATCGTAGCCGAATGGTTTTTCTACTATAATTCGTTTCCATCCTTCATCCTCTTTGGTCAAGCCTTCTTCATAAAGATTTTTCGCGATCGGCTCATACAGGCTAGGAGGGGTAGAGAGGTAAAAAATGTAATTTTCAGCAGTGCCAAATTTCTCATTCAAGTGTTGGACCCTGTTGGCTAGCGGAGCATAGCTACTATCATAGTCATCTCCCAGATCGGTATAGAAAAGCTTATTTGAAAACGTATTGATAAAAGACGCTTCCTCCGAGTTAAGTTTTTTCTCCAAAAACTCGCTTTCAATCAAGACTTTTTTTCGAAAATCATTATCAGTCATTGAGCTTCGGCTCACCCCTAACACGACAAAATTCTCTGGTAGATGCTTTCCCTTGTAAAGGTTGAAAAGTGCCGGAATGAGTTTTCGGGCTGTCAAATCACCTGAAGCTCCAAAAATTATCAGCATCTGGTTTTGAGTTTTTTTCATCTGTTTATAATTTGATTTTCGAAGGTCATATGGAATCTCGCATGTCTGATAATCTTCCCTATGTTTGACTTCTGGATCATGCTCGATTTCATGAGAAAATCTAGATTGATTCGGAATTCAAGGGAGAGGTAAGGTGAATTTTGCCTAATAGTTTTTGCTAAAAAGCTTCATAGGTCATTTTGATAAGTTAATTTTGACCTTGAGGATGTAAAAATAGGGCTTATTTATTTTATTCGTATAGCCGATTATAGGAATTGACAAAGAGACAACGCGATGCAAGGAACATATGATTTTGGCCTGATAGGTCTAGGAGTGATGGGTAGGAATTTTATTTTGAATGTAGCAGATAATGGTTACAAAGCTTTTGGGTATGATTTGGATCAGTCCCAAGTGGCGGCACTGAAAGCTGAGGGTCATCCCGATCAAGTGGATGCGACTTCGGATATTGTGACATTTACCAAGTCGCTGAGTTTACCTAGAAAGATCATGCTACTCGTTCCTGCTGGTAAAATCGTAGATCAGGTCATCGAAAGTTTGCTGCTGCATTTAGATAAAGATGATATAATCATTGATGGTGGAAATTCCTTTTTTACTGACACCGATAGAAGAGAGGCTTATTTTAAAGAAAAAGGAATTCATTTTTTTGGATCAGGAGTTTCCGGCGGAGCTAAAGGTGCTCGAAGAGGCCCGAGTATTATGCCTGGAGGAAATAAAGAAGCCTATCAGCACGTGAAGCCCATTTTTGAAGCAGTTTCTGCAAAATACAAAGGCGAACCTTGTGTGGCCTACCTTGGTCCAAAATCAGCCGGAAATTATGTGAAGATGGTTCACAACGGGATTGAATATTCCATGATGCAGCTGACTTCGGAGATTTATGATGTAATGAAGAAGTCAGTCGGATTATCAAATGATGAACTTCATGAAGTTTATTCTACTTGGAACTCTGGAAGACTTCAGTCTTTTTTGGTAGAGATTACAGCTGAGATCTTCACCCAAAAGGATACGCTTACCGATGGAGATTTGGTGGATCTGATTTTAGATAAGGCCAAGCAAAAAGGAACCGGAAAGTGGACTTCCCAAAATGCTATGGATCTAGGGATTCCTGTTCCGACAATCGATATGGCTGTGAGCATGCGGGAGATTTCAGCATTAAAAGAGGAGCGAGTGTTAGCTGATCAGTTATATTCCAGACCTAAGTCAGGGGTTATTTCAAAAGAAAAAATGATTGCTCAAGCAGAACAAGCATTGTATTTCTCCTTTATTATTTCCTATGCGCAAGGATTACATCAATTGGAAGTTGCCTCCCGAGAGTATGGATATGAGTTGGATATGGCAGTGATTGCCAAAATCTGGCGAGCTGGCTGTATCATTCGAGCGGGATTGTTAGCGGATATCGCTGATGCATATACCGCAAAACCTGATTTGGCAAACTTACTGTTATCACCCGCCTTTGTGGGGAAAGTACAGGGAACAATGCCAGCTGTTCGGAGCTTAGTAGCCTACGCTGCGCAAAGTGGGATTCCAGTTCCTGGGTTAGCTTCGGCGCTGAGCTATTTCGATGCTTATACTTCTTCTAATCTTCCTTTAAATCTGATCCAAGCTCAGCGCGATCACTTTGGTTCGCATACCTATGAGCGGATTGATCGAGAAGGGATTTTTCACACCGAATGGGGAGAGGGCAATGAGCAGTAGGCAGTTAGTAGTTAACCTTTGAGGTTTTTTTCTAACCTCGAAGGTTTGATTTCAGGAAGCAGTTTGCACGGTTCAGGAAGCAGGGATTAGTTGGCAAGTCAGAAAAATAAGAAATCAATAAAGAATTAAGGAGTTTTGAGGGCTTAGCCCACTTTCAATTTCAGCTCGCCGTGACGCTTAATGATTTTCAGCTCAAAAAACTGATTGACAAATGCTTTGCAATGATTCTCGGCCCATTCAGCACGACTTTCGGTGTCATAGAGTAAGGTCATTCGGAGCATTGTCTTCACATATTGTTCGTGTGTCCCAAGTTCCTTGATCCAAGCAATAAACGCTGCTTCCCATTCTTCTTTGAATTTGTCGAAATGATTTCGTCCATCAAAAAGAATTTCTAGCTGATTATCATCATGCTTAAAGCGGTAGATCCCACAGAGCTGGCGGTAAATTATGTTCACCCGATCAAAAGGAAATTCAAAGGTGTTTAGGATGTTGGTATACGTCTCATCCATGAGGAGAAGCGGATTATACATATAGGTATAAGAACGTTTCAACTCGTAAATCATCTGATCGATCAATTCATCTTCGAGTACAAACTGCGCTTGTCTGAGGATGTAGTTTTTATCTAATGGGAAGATTTTTTCGATCATTTTAAAAAGATTGACTCGCAAAAATACAAAACTTATTTTTTTACTTCTACTTTTTAGAAGTTTTAAGGATTAAAAAATGAATATAGATCGTGCCTTCAGCACTCTTAAAAATATTGAATTTGTTTGATAACCCAGAATTTCATTCTAGGCTACTATGAATATTGCCTTCAGCAATTTTGGCATTTAGCACTCTCGATATCGAATTCCAATACAATACATTTCTTGGATCTTCGGAAAAAGCGCTGAAGGCGCGGACTGTATCAGCCCTAAATAAAATTTGGGGCCAAATACGTATATCGGATCATGAGCCCTGAAGGGGCGATCTGTATTTTTATCCATGATAATAAGACCTGATATTTTTAACCTTAGATTTCATTCTAGGCTAGTACGATTATTCGCATTCAATTATTACCAATCCGCACTTCCTTTTGCCACATAAGCAGCCATCCGGTCTAGAAGCTCCACAGGATCATCAGATACAATCAATAATTCTTCTTGCTCTGGGTAAAGAAACCCCTGCTCCATTCCATGATTTAAAAAATCAATCAATTTGTCGTAATAGCCATTTACATTATAAATGCCCAGGGGCTTTTGAATATAGTGGAGCTGATTTAAAGTCATGATCTCAAAAAGCTCTTCCAAGGTGCCAATTCCACCAGGCATCGCAATAAACCCGTCTCCCTGCTCAGCCATAAGCCATTTTCGATCACGCATGGTTTCTACGATAATTAATTCTGTGCAGCCCCGGTGTGCCACTTCCCGGTCTACCAGTTTCTGCGGAATTATTCCCACTACCTCTTTACCGCCAGCAAGCATCTCATCAGCGATCACTCCCATGAGACCAACTCTTCCTGCACCATAGATCAAGGTTTGATCACGTTTGATCATCTCTTGCGCTAAAGCCCTAGCGGCAGTTTCAAAAATCGTTGAGTTCCCTTTACGGGAGCCGCAGTAGACAGTGACTTTTTTCATTGTTTTGGAGTTTGATTTCCGAAAGTAGCGGATCGATTCGTTCCTTCAAAGGATTAAATAAAGCGATAATTAGTCCTTATGTCTAACGCGAATGCCTTTAATTGGTAAGGTTAAAAAAAGAAAAGTCTATTTTTCGGCTATGAAAATATGTTTTGCCACCAATAATTACAAGAAAATCGAGGAGGTGAAAGCTGCCTTAGGAGGAAGAATTGAAATCGTTTCACTAGCGGATATCGGCTGTAAAGTAGAATTGCCTGAAACCGGTGATACTTTAGAGCATAATGCTTTTCAAAAAGCACGATATGTTCGAGATAATTTTAGAGTGGATTGTTTTGCGGACGATACCGGACTGGAAGTGGCCGCCTTAAATGGCGAACCGGGAGTCTACTCGGGAAGATATGCGGGGGAACCTCGGTCGGACCAGAGGAACATTAATAAGCTTTTAAAAGCCCTCAATGGAATTCCGAATTCAGGTCGAAAGGCAAGGTTTAGAACGGTTATAGCATTGCTTCTTGAGGGAAAGGAGTATCAGTTTGAAGGAATTGCCGAAGGAGAAATCTTGGAGCAAGAAACCGGAGATGGAGGTTTTGGTTATGATCCGATTTTTAAGCCTGAAGGCTTTTCAAAGTCATTCGCTGAATTAACATTGGTAGAAAAAAATGAAATCAGCCATCGTGGAATTG
Source organism: Algoriphagus sp. (assembly GCA_017858365.1). Classification (GTDB taxonomy): domain Bacteria; phylum Bacteroidota; class Bacteroidia; order Cytophagales; family Cyclobacteriaceae; genus Algoriphagus. The sequence continues at coordinate 7,641 of JAFMBQ010000015.1, forward strand.
CCGTCAGCGCATTGATAGACTTCCTTTCCAATAGATAATTCTGAAATAAGGAATTGAATTCAATAACTTTGCCCTATGCAAAAACCATTTATCGTCGGGATCACAGGAGGTTCAGCTTCGGGGAAAACATTATTTTTGGAGCGATTGCTTAGCACTTTTGAATCTGGCGAGGTTTGTCTCATTTCACAGGATAACTATTATAAGCCCCGACATCTTCAGCCAATTGATGGACAGGGAGTGCATAATTTTGATACACCGCATAGCATAGATTTCGAACAATATGCTGCCGATATCCGCATGTTACAGGCAGGTGAAACGGTATATCGGGAAGAATACACATTCAACAATGCCGCAAAAACTCCGAAAATGCTGACTTTTGTTTCTTCGCCCGTGGTAGTGGTGGAGGGGATTTTTGTGTTGTATTATCCGGAATTGGCAGAGCTGTTGGATCTGAAGATTTTCATCGATGCCAAAGATCATATCAAGCTCAAGCGGAGAATCATCCGAGACAAAGTGGAGCGCGGGTATGACTTGGATGATGTGCTCTATCGCTATGAAATGCATGTGATGCCTACTTATGAGAAGTACATCAAGCCATTTAAGAATGAAGCGGATTTGATTGTGACTAATAATCATAATTTTGATAAGGCACTGGAAGTCATACGCACCTATCTCCGATACAAATCTGGGATGTGATTTCAAAAAAAAGGTTCATTCCTTTTCAAATTTTAATAATTGGCTATATTTGCGCCGCATGAAACAGACTAAACCTCAAAACAATCTAATCCAACAGCGCATCACTGTGTTGCTTGCTTTGCTGTTTTGTTTGTTTATCTCTAGTGTGGAGTATGTGCCTTCTGAAGCTCCGATTTCCAAGATCGAAAAGCAGCAACAAAATGCCGACAGCAATCAGAATCAGACCTTTTTAGACGTAGCTGTAGATGCGGTAGTGCCTTTTGCGGTACATGTTTCTCAGAGTGTTTTATACTTTATTTATGAGATTGTTCGGTTCAAAGGGAGTATTACCCTAACCGAATCCACCAGTATTTTTCAGCCTAACCAATTGGTAGAAATCCTCTTTGAACGGATAATTTCTACCAAAGGCCCCTGATTTCCCTTCTCTAATTTCGTTTTAATTCCCTTTCCGATCTCTCGAGTGATCGGACTATCCCTTCTATATCTATTCAATTAATTTCTATTACCCATGCAAAATAAAGGTGTCGTTGTGTTTTTGACAGTGATCGTTACAGTGCTATGCCTGTACTATCTGTCATTCACATTTGTATCAAACGGCGTTCAGGAAAAAGCAACAACTTATGCTACTGACGCTACTGGCAATATTGACTTTGCCAAAAAACAAGGCTTTCTAGACTCCGTATGGAGACAGCCAGTTTATAGCTTCTTGGGAGCTGATTTCACCTATCAAGAAGTAAAGGAGACCCAACTAGGTCTAGGTCTTGACCTTCAAGGGGGAATGCACGTGACTTTGGCGGTATCTCCTGTTGAGATCGTAAAAGGAATCGCTGGCAATCCTAAAGATGAGCTTTTCAACAAATCGGTAGAAGAAGCTAAAGAAGAGGCAAAAACATCAACTTCAAAGTATGCTGATCTTTTCTATGCCGCTTGGCAACGAAATAATCCAGGAAAAAACTTGAGTGCGATTTTCGCAACTGCAGCAAATAGAGGTAAAATATCTTTGGAAACCACTGATGCGGAAGTCCTTGAAATAATCGATTCTGAGGTTGAAAATGCTATCGAACGTTCTTTCAATATCTTGAGAACTCGTATCGACCGATTCGGAACATCTCAGCCAAACATTCAGCGAATCCAGGGTTCAGGTCGGATTCAGATCGAGCTTCCAGGAGTAGACAACCAAGAGCGAGTAAGAAACCTCCTTCAAGGTGTCGCAAAACTTCAGTTCTGGGAAGTGGCAGAAGCCAATGAAATTAGTGGTGCTTTAGAAACCATCAACTCCTCATGGGCAGCTGACAATATCGCCAATCCAGAAATATCAGCTGATACAGTAGCTACAGAAGGATTATCTGAAGAGGATTCCATGAGGAATGCACTTGAGAAACAATTGGCGCAAATTGATCCATTGAATCAATCGAATACTACTTCTCCGATTTTCGCATTGTTGAAGCCAAACTTCGGTTTAGCCTATGACATCCGTGACACAATGACGATCAACAGAATCTTGAAGAAGCCAGAATATAAGTCGCTTCTTCCGCGTGACATCAAATTGCTTTGGGGTGTAAAGCCAGTAAAGGCAGAGGATGGATCAGAGGTTTTGGAGCTTTTCGCAATCAAATCTACCAGAGGATCAGATCAAGCTCCACTAGAAGGTGATGTCGTAACTGATGCCCGTCAGACCTTGGATCAAACTTCTCGTCCAGCAGTATCCATGCAGATGAATGCTGAAGGCGCTAGAAAATGGAGAAAATTGACCAATGAAAATATCGGAAGAAGAATTGCTGTGGTCCTCGATGATTATGTATACACCGCTCCGGTGGTAAATGGAGAAATCCCAACTGGTCAATCAGAAATCTCTGGAAACTTCTCTTTACTTGAAGCTCAAGATTTGGCAAACATCCTGAAATCAGGTTCACTTCCTGCACCAACTCAAATTGTAGAGGAAAGCATCATCGGTCCAACATTGGGTCAAGAAGCTCTGAATCAAGGGTTGATATCTATGGTAGCTGGTTTGTTGATCGTAGTATTATTCATGGTAGCATATTATGCTAAAGGTGGTTTTATCGCCATCGCAGCATTGATATTCAACATCTTCTTTATTCTTGGTATCCTAGCTCAACTAGGTGCAGCATTGACCTTGCCTGGTATCGCAGGTATTGTTTTGACAATCGGTATGTCGATTGATGCGAACGTCTTGATTTTTGAAAGAATTAAAGAAGAGCTTCGCAATGGAGTTGGTCTTTTGAATGCGATTAGTGCAGGTTATGACAAAGCGTTCTCAGCGATTCTCGATTCGAACGTAACCACCTTTATGACTGGTGCGATCCTTTATGCTTTGGGACAAGGACCTGTTAAAGGTTTTGCGATCGTATTGATGATCGGTATTGCTTCTTCCTTCTTCTCAGCGGTATTTATCACTCGAGTGATTGTATCTTGGATGAGCAAGAAAGGTGATAAGAGTTCTATCAGCTTTGCTACTCCATTTGCAAAAAATGCACTTTCTACATTGAACTTGGATTTTCTAGGTAAGCGTAAAGTTGCATACTTAATTTCTACAGGTATCATCGTAATAGGCCTTGGCATAGCAGCAGTCAACGGATTGAAATTCGGAGTTGACTTTACAGGCGGCAGATCATATATTGTGGCTTTTTATGAGCCATTGGCACCTTCTGAATTGAAAACAGGGCTAGACAACGAGTTTGAGGGATCGGTAGAAGTTAAAACATATGGTGCATCTAATGTGCTAAAAGTGACGACTTCCTATCTTGTAAATGAGGATGATGCCGCTTCTAACTTAGAGGTTGAGAATAAGGTAAAAGAGGGAATTGCTACCGTGACTGGAATGACATTCACAGAAGACGCTGAGAAACTGGCCAGTGGTCAGTTTGCAATTACAGGTTCGTCCAAAGTAGGAGCCACTGTAGCAGATGATATCAAAGCTTCCTCTGCTGAGGCAATGCTTGCGGCTTTGGTTGCGATCTTCCTTTATATCCTATTGAGATTCCGTAAGTGGCAGTTCTCATTGGCATCCATCATTGCCTTGATTCACGATACGCTCTTTGTAATTGCAGCTTTTGCAATTGCAAGTGCTTTCGGAGCAACATTTGAAATTGATCAGGTTTTTATCGCGGCAGTATTGACAGTGATTGGTTATTCGATCAATGATACAGTTATCGTATTTGATAGAATCAGAGAGAATATCGAGAATAGAGGGACACACAAATTGGTGAAAGTCTTCAATGACGCAATCAATCAGACCTTAGGAAGAACTTTAATCACCTCATTTACGACCTTAATTGTGGTATTCGTACTATTGATTTTTGGAGGAGAAGTACTTCGAGGATTCTCCTTTGCCCTATTCATTGGTATCGTTGTAGGTACTTATTCCTCTGTCTTCATTGCTACTCCTATAGTAGTAGATTTGATGAAAAGAGAAATTGATAATGAAGCAGAAAAAGAGGCTAAGAAAGTAGCTTAGGCTAGTTAGTTAAATTCAAAAAAAGGAGTGGGATTTGTTCCACTCCTTTTTTATTGTCCAAAGGGAAAAAAATTTTATCTTTTCAAAAAAGTTTAACTTTCAAACTATTTAAAACATAAACCAAAAGCATTTTTCTATGAAAATTTCAAATGAAGACTTCGAGTCAATGAAAGCCAAGTATGACAAAGAGGTTAAGCAAGGTAAATCTGGTAAAAATAAAAAAGGAGAAATTACAGATCAGACAGATTGGATGTTTTTTGATCGTGAGACGCTTGAAGGACTTTTGGCTAAGGCGGATCCAGATCCAAAGAAGGGCGGGATCAAATTTTATTTTAGTCAATACACAGAGAGTGTAGCAAAGAAATATCACCCTAAGAATCCGGAAAGTTATGACGGCATGGTGACATTAGTTATGATCGCGGCAAACGAAGAAGCTGGTTCTATCACTGATATAAATCAAAAAACTAATGTGGATGATGAGGGAGGATTTGAAAACATTGGAAGAATGTGCCCGCCTTTTTGTGATCCAAAACCTTAATCGAGAAAAAGATAAATGAGTTTTTCTGATGCCTTTCTGAGTTGGTATAATATAGTCATCGATGTAATTCTTGTCTTAGGAATTATTTCATTTATCAAACTGCCAAAACAAAAGCGAGCCAGTAGTTATTACTGGCTCGCTTTTCTTATTTTGATATTTACGGTATTTTACGAATCAACGGGTTCCTTTTTTCTATTTTCCAGAGAATTAAATGCGGAGATTAATGCGTTTTTAGGAAATACCGAACACCCTAAATACACCTTATGGGTTTATAATATTTTCAATATTTATATTTTAACTTTCCTTTACCTCTTTTTAATTCGACAGTATGTGACTAATAGAAATAGAAAAGTCATCAATGGAATGATGATTTTCTATCTGGTGGCAATTTTATTTCTTAATTCTTTAGGGATTGAAAAAGTTTACGATAGTCAGCCGATAATATTTTTTATTGGCGCATCATTTCTAATTATTGCCTCTGGGCTCTATTTTATGATGTTTATTAAAGAGGATATCTATTTGGACATTAATCCTCTACGGCTTTTTTCATTTTGGCAAATCACTTTCATTTTATTTAATTACTCTACAGTTTTTTTACTTTTTATCTCCAGAAAATACCTGTGGCAGAATTATTATTCCCTCTACGCTTCTATAAGCTATATCAATGTGATTTTAGGGATCCTAACCTTAATTGTCTTGTTGATGACACTTGCTATACCCAGTTTGAAATGGAAATACGAAAAACAACCTACTAATGTCTGAGGCAGAAAGTCCCATTATCCCTTTAATTTTTGCTGGTATTTTTTTAGCAGCACTCATGTCTACTTTTATAATTGCCATGGTGGTGCTTCATCGTCAAAGACAAGTTCAAAATCGTCAAAAATTGGATCAGATTAAAATTGAACATGAAAAAATGCTCTTGGGTATCGAAAATGAAATTCAACAAGAAACACTGACTCAGGTAGGCAGAGAACTGCACGATAATATTGGGCAACTCCTCTCCCTGGCTAAGCTGAATTTCGGTTCCATCAAACCTGAAAAACACATTGCTGGGAGAGAGCTCTTAAGTCAAATTATTCAAGAAGTCAGAAGCCTGTCAAAGACGCTTAATTTGGATTGGGTAGAATCAATTACCCTAGAAGAATTTTTAAAACAGCAACTTGATAAAATCAAGTCAACTGGATTTTGTGAGACTCAACTTTTGGTGGAAGCTCCCATTGAAAATTTAAAAAAAGATGAGAAACTTGTATTGATTCGCGTGATTCAAGAAATACTCAATAACGCCATCAAACATGCATCCCCAGATAGAATCGTGATTAGGACTTTTAATTCGGGAGCTAAGCCACTAATTATCATTGAGGATAATGGAAAAGGCTTTGACACAAAGCTACGATCTAATGGTAGTGGGATGACTAATCTATCCAAGCGGATGACGACTATCGGTGGTGAATTTTATATTGAATCCGAACTGGGAAAAGGGACACTCATCAAAATGACCTTGCCTAAGTGAGTTTTTAGGGATAGATTCAACTTTCATAGTTAATCCTCCCTCAATTTCACCAATGATTAAAATCGCACTTGCTGATGACCATAACTTATTCGCTAAGGGAATAGAAGGTATTCTCGAGGATGAAGATGATATGATTGTGGTGAAGACTTTTCCCAACGGTAAGGAGCTGGTGGATTTTTTAGGGACTCAACCTATTGATGTGATTTTGACAGACTTGAACATGCCTGTGCTTGATGGATTTGGAGTAATAGCTGCAGTCAAGAAAAAATTTCCCGAGATCAAAATCGTTGTACTATCCATGTACGATGAGGAAAAAATCTTCAAACAAGTCATTAATGATGGGGCAGATGCTTTCATCCTAAAAGATGCTGATCCGGACGAACTTATTTTTACGATTCATGAAGTCATCAAAGGACACCATGTTCATAATTTTGAGAAGGTTAAAAAGCAGGCAATGCAAGGAGTTTATTTTGATGGTTTTCGGGCAAAATATAGACTTTCACGAAGAGAAACAGAAATCATCAGCCTCATTAAAGATGGCATTCAAAACAAAGAAATCGCCGAGAAACTCAGCTTGAGCCAGCAAACCATCGAGACACATCGGAAGAATATCCATGTCAAACTTGGTGTAAGTTCCAGAATAGAATTAGTGAATAAAGCTTACGAAATGAACCTATGAATACCCCTATTCGAACAGCTATAGTAGGCTTTGGCTCAGTCGCTGAGAAAATGCACGCCCCGCTAATCCACGTTTGTGACTCGCTAATGCTTACTGCTGCGGTGGAACGGAACAGCACCAAATGTCAGGAGAAGTATGCTGGTGTTCAGACCTTCCGAAGTTTGGAGGCATTACTAGAAGCTGATACCGTAGATCTCGTTGTCATTACCACTCCAAATGAGTTTCACTTTCCCATGGCTAAAGCATGTCTATTGGCGGGGAAACATGTAGTAGTGGATAAACCGGTGACTATTTTTTCGCATGAGGCAGAAGAGTTGGCTCGGATAGCACAAGAAAAAAATCTAGTTCTAAGTGTGTTTCACAATCGACGCTTTGATGGAGATGTATTAACGATTCAGAAATTAATTTCTGAGAACGCTTTGGGGGAGATCGTTTATTTAGAATCGCATTTTGATCGATTTAGACCAGATATCGCCGAGAATTGGCGTGAAAAGGATGTTCCTGGAAATGGAATTACTTTTGATTTAGGGGTTCATTTAATTGATCAAATCGTGCTCTTTTTTGGCTTACCCAATTGGATTCAAGCGGATATTCGAAAGCAACGAACTGGGGCGATTGCAGATGATTATTTTGATATTCAGTTAGATTTTGGCTCGATAAAGGCTCGAGCAACAGCTAGCGTTTTGTCAGCATCACCGACTCCGAGATTTTTGGTTCAAGGAAAAAAAGGGTCTTACCTCAAATTCGGGCTTGATGTTCAGGAGGCCAAGTTTAAAGCTGGTCAGATTCCTGAAGGTGAGGATTGGGGTGTTGAAAATCCGGAGAAATGGGGGAAAGTTTTCTACAGTGAAAGTGAGGAGTCATACCCAACCGAAAATGGAGATTATCGAATTTTTTATAAAAATATTGCTAAATCTATCCTCGGAGAGGAGAGCCTTTTGGTAAGCATTCCTCAGACTATAAGCGTGTTGAAAATTATCGAAGCTTCATTCAAAAGTTCATACCAAGGGAAAAGAATTTTTAGAGAAGAAGGAGGCTGGTAAAGTTTCATTTCTGGCACTTTTTTGGGATAGGTAATTAGAAATAATTCGACCCCATGAAAAAAACATTCTTATTGGTATTTGCTCTTTTTGCATTCATATCGATCTCTCAAGCTCAAGTTTCAGTAGGTATTAATTTCCAGAGTTCTGAAACTTTCATCACCGTAGGTACTGACACGGATAAAGAATTATTTGGAGAAGCAAGACTAGGCCTCCGTCGCGATATTGGACTAGAATTGATGGGAGGCTATAACTTCATACGGAAAAGTGAAGTCAATGCTTATGTAGGTCTAGGATTGGGCTTATTTGGAGACGACCACCACAAGCGTCATGATGATCATAATGATATTTATATTGCTATTCCTTTTGGTGTGTTGATCAAACCTTTAAGCACTAAGAATTTTGGCTTTTTGATAGAAGCCGCACCTGTTTTTGCAGATCACAATGATAGCTACCTCAGAGGGGGAATCGGAGTGAAGTATACCTTCAGATAAAACTAATTTAACCACTAAAAGTATAGCCCTGATTCCTACTAGAGTCAGGTCTATTTTGTTTAAATACTATTCGTCTGAATTTGATATTTTAACCCTCCATAGATTTCAATTTGTTTCCTTAATTTTGCCCTTATGGCAAAAACAGCAACTCCTGCGGAAAACGGGCAATTGAAAGATATTATTTCCCATGCGAAAGAGTATGGATTCGTGTACCCGAGCTCAGAAATCTACGATGGCCTTCAGGCGGTTTACGATTACGGCGCTTACGGTGTCGAGCTTAAAAATAACCTCAAGCGACTTTGGTGGGAAACCATGACCCGAGTGCAGGATAATATTGTTGGAATAGATGCGTCAATTTTTATGCATCCTACCACTTGGAAAGCTTCCGGTCACGTGGATGGCTTTAATGATCCGATGATTGATAATAAGGATTCGAAGAAGCGCTATCGTGCGGATGTTCTCGTGGAAGAGCATGCAGCAATTTTTGAAAGAGCTGGAGATATTGAAAAAGCAAATGCCTTAACTGGAGCTTTAGCGAGAATGCTTGAAGCAGAAGATCTAGATGGCGTCAGAGATTTAATCACTAACGAAGGAATCAAATGCCCGATTTCTGGAACTTCCAATTGGACCGACGTTCGACAGTTCAACTTGATGTTTTCTACCCAAGTGGGTTCAGTGGCAGAAGATTCCACGACGATCTACCTTCGTCCAGAAACTGCTCAGGGTATTTTTGTGAATTTCCTAAATGTGCAGAAAACAGCCCGAATGAAGGTTCCTTTTGGGATTGCGCAGATCGGTAAAGCGTTCCGTAATGAAATCGTAGCGCGTCAGTTCATCTTCCGAATGCGTGAATTTGAGCAGATGGAGATGCAATTTTTCGTTCGCCCTGGTACTGAGCTCGAATGGTATCAGAAGTGGTCTGATATGCGAATGAAATGGCATTTGGCATTGGGCACTCCAGCCGAGAAGCTACGTAAGCATGATCATGAGAAATTGGCGCATTATGCCAATGCCGCTATGGATATCGAATATGATTTCCCTTTCGGCTTCAAAGAAGTGGAGGGAATTCACTCTCGAACTGATTTTGACTTGAAAGCACATCAGGAATTTTCAAAAAAGAAGCAGCAATATTTCGATCCGGAGATCAATCAAAACTACATTCCTTATGTGGTGGAGACTTCGATCGGGGCAGATCGATTGTTTTTATTGACGCTTTGCAATGCATACACAGAAGAAAATACCGAAGAGAAAAGCCGAACCTATCTCAAGCTTCATCCGGCAATTGCTCCTGTTAAGGCTGCTATTCTTCCGATTACAAAAAAGGATGGGCTTCCTGAAAAAGCACAGGAATTGGTGGAATTACTGAAATACGACTTCAATATCATCTACGAAGATGCTGCGTCAATCGGTAAGCGGTATGCTCGACAGGATTTGATCGGTACTCCGTTCTGTATTGCGGTGGATCATCAGACTTTGGAAGATAATACCGTGACAATTCGTCATCGTGATACGACCGAGCAAGAAAGAGTCCCTATCTCAGAGGTTTATGGAAGAATTGCCGAAGCGACTAGCTTTAGAAGAATCTTCGAAAAGCTTTAAAGCTGAAAAAATCCAATTGCTGGAACTCCAGTACTATCCCCGAAATGAAAATTTCGGGGATTTTTTTTACCAAACCCTCAACTCTTACCTTGATTGAGTAGTTTAGATGCTTGAATAAAGAATGGGAATGCCAAAAAAAGTAATAATCATTGGGTCTGGAATTGCAGGAATTGCTGCGGCTATTCGTATGGCGGTAAAAGGATTTCAGATTGATGTTTTTGAGGCCAATCCGTATCCAGGTGGAAAGCTCTCTGAGATCCAAATTGGAGCTTATCGATTTGATGCGGGGCCATCACTTTTTACGCTGCCAGAGCAAGTGGAAGAACTATTTAGATTAGCTGGTAAAAACCCCCAAGATCACTTTGATTACTTGAAACTGCCGATTGCTTGTCATTATTTTTGGGAAGATGGCACACAAATTAAAGCTTATGCTGAGCTCGATCAATTCGCTGATGAAGTCGAGTCAAAGCTTGGAACTTCGGGAGGTTCCATTCGCAAAGCACTGGAAGAATCTGCGTTTATCTACGATCATTTGTCTCCACTTTTCATGCATCGCTCGCTACATAAGCTGGGTACTTGGACCAATCCTCATGCGATGAAAACGTATCTGAAAATGGGGAAATTGGGAATTTTCTCAACCATGAATGAAGCGAATGAGGGGCTTTTTGATCACCCAAAACTAGTACAGCTTTTTAATCGATATGCGACCTACAACGGCTCAAACCCTTATCAAACTCCAGCAACTCTGAATATTATCCCGCACCTTGAATTCAATATTGGTGCCTTTTTCCCTAAGAAGGGAATGAATGACATTACTCAAAGTCTCTATAAGCTTTCGAGGGAATTGGGTGTGAAGTATCATTTCGGTCAAAAAGTAGATGAAATCCTAGTTGAAAATGGAGTTGCTGCTGGGGTGAAAATCGGGGATCAGATTCATCATGCAGATTTGGTGATCAATAATATGGATATGGTCAATTCCTATAAGAGTATTTTAAAAAAGCAAAAACAGCCCAATCTGCTCCTTAATCAACCCAAGTCAAGTTCGGCATTGATTTTTTATTGGGGGATCAAGCGAAATTTTCAAGAGCTCGACTTGCATAATATTTTCTTTTCGGAAAATTACTTGGAGGAGTTTGAGCATATATTTAAGAAAGGCACGATCACTTCTGATCCGACGGTGTATGTAAATATAACGTCTGTCTATAAGCCCGATGATGCACCAGCAGATTGTATGAATTGGTTCACGATGATCAATGTGCCCAATAATCAAGGTCAGGATTGGGACAGCTTGATCGCAGATGCTCGAAGAAACATCATCCACAAGCTGAATCGAATTCTAAAAACAGATGTGGAATCGCTGATCGAGGTCGAGGAGATTTTGGATCCTCGGACGATTGAGTCTAAGACCTCCAGCGCACAGGGCGCACTCTACGGCAACAGTTCGAATAACAAATTTGCCGCATTTCTTCGCCACGCAAATTTCTCATCTTCTATTAAAAATCTCTATTTCTGTGGAGGAAGTGTCCATCCTGGTGGAGGGATTCCGCTTTGCTTACTTTCGGCGAAAATTATGACAGAAATGATTCCAGCTGTGGATTAATCCTCTTTGCTGATTTCTTCGATTGCTTCTTTGATTAGGTCATATTCAAAGCCTTTGCTCATCAAGTATTGACTCACTTTATATTTTTTCTTGAAGAGGTCTGCCTCTTTTGTGCTTTCCAATTTTTTCTCGGTTTGGTTGAGCAGTGTATCGTAATATTCAAATGGGTCTATTTCGGTCAGAGCTAGCTTGATGATTTTTTCCGGGACTTGTCGCATTTTTAGTTCGCGCTGGATTCGAGATCGTCCCCATTTCTTAATCCGAAATTTTCCTCTGCAGAAAGATCTCGCATATCGCTCTTCGTCCACATATTCCCCTGCGATCATCTCCTGAATCAGTTTCTCGGCTTTTTCACCTTCAATTCCTTTTTCGGCCAACTTTCTTCGGACATCCCAAGTACAGCGCTCTTGGTAAGCACAGAAAGTCGTTAGTTTTTCATGTGCTTCTTCAAGCTCCCAATTCTTTTTTGAGGGCTGATCCTCCTTAAACTTTCCCCAACTGGACATTTTCCGTAATTTTAACAGAAAGTAATTTTCAATTCTATTTTTGTTAAACCTAATAAATTTTAATCCTCATCATGCGCAAGAAAATAATAGCCGGAAACTGGAAGATGAACCTCACCTTTGAAGAAGGTCAAAAACTCACTTCTGAAATCGTCAATATGTACAAAGACGAAAAAGTGAACGATGTGATTGCTGTGCTCAACCCTCCTTTTCCTCATTTATTTTCTGTTAAAAAATTGATTGGGGACACACCTGGAATTTTTGTAGGAGCACAAAACTGCTCAGAAAAAGAATCTGGAGCTTTTACTGGAGAGGTTTCTGCAAAAATCTTGGCTTCTTTTGGAGTGACCTATGTGATCATCGGCCACTCTGAGCGAAGGGGATATTTCAAAGAGTCTAATGAAATCCTTGCTGAGAAAGTGAAGGCTGCCTTAGCAAGTGGACTGATCCCAATTTTTTGCTGTGGGGAATCACTTGATATTCGAAATGCTGGTACGCATGAACCTAATGTGAAATTTCAATTGACAGACAGTCTTTTCAACCTTAATGCATCCGACTTTTCAAAAGTAGTAATCGCTTATGAGCCTATCTGGGCTATCGGTACCGGTAAAACTGCGACCTCTGACGAGGCACAGGAGATGCATTTGGCTTTGAGAAGACACATCGCTTCTAAGTACGGTAAGGACATCGCAAACAAAACCTCAATCCTTTATGGCGGCAGCATGAACGCAGGCAATGCGGCTGACTTGCTTTCCAAGCCAGATGTCGATGGAGGATTGATCGGAGGAGCTTCATTGAAATCAAGAGATTTCTTGGATATTATCAAATCTTATTAATTCATGGATTACCTGGAGTTTAAAATCAATTGCCTGGAAGAATTCCGGGAAATCCTTATTGCAGAGCTATCCCAAATCGGGTTCGATTCCTTCCTCGAGACTGAGGAGGGAATTGATGCCTATTCCCTTGCTCAAGGCTTCAATCGGGAGGCTTTTGACGAAGTCATTTCCAATTATTCGGAGGCAGCTCAAATCCAGCTTACTGAAGGGGAAATGGATAAAATCAATTGGAATGCGGAATGGGAGAAAAACTACGATCCGATTGCCGTAGATGATTTGGTCTATGTTAGAGCTTCGTTTCATTCCTCACAGCCGGGATTCAAGCATGAGATCGTGATCAACCCGAAGATGTCTTTTGGTACAGGCCACCATGCGACAACTTTCCAAATGCTTAGGCATCAAGGCACCATCGATCATCAAGGTAAAAAAGTCCTCGATGTAGGTTCCGGAACTGGAATTTTGGCCATTATGGCTCATCTCCTTGGGGCAGGTCAAATTGAAGCATTTGACATAGACGATTGGTGCGTGGATAATGGCAATGAAAACTTTGAGCTTAACGGAGTGAGCTCTCTGATGGGCTTGGGCACGATTCGGGAGGTCAATCCGATTGGACCTTTTGACATCGTCTTAGCTAATATCAACAAGAATGTCTTGTTGGATGAAATGGGGATCTATTCTGACCTGTTGGTTAGTCAAGGCTTTTTGTTACTCAGTGGTTTTTACACCGAAGACATAGCAGACTTGGAGCAATTGGCTAATCAAATTGGTCTTGAACTAATTGCGCAGCAGAGCAAAGACAACTGGGCAGCGTTGGTGCTCCAGAAGAAATAACATGACGGAGTTAATCATTTATGCAGTTTTATTTTTAGCCCTTATCGGGCATTGTCTCATGGCTGGGAAAATGTATCGAGCTGTTCACGAAAATCAAACCTTGAGCATCCAGAAGAAAAATGAATGGAAACTCAAGGCATTGATTTTCCCAGCCTATTTTTGGAAACAGTATCAAAATCGATGAAATTGATAGTTATCGGATTGAAATGTTAAGCTGTTGGGGAGGCATTTTACAGCTTAAACTAATTCGATTCACTTAAAGCCCCCGATTTTACTAATTTAGCCTAATGGAGTACATCTGGAAACAAAAACCCAAAACGTCACAAGCTGAAATAGACCGACTTGGCAAAGAGATTAACGTCAATCCGATTCTTGCGAATGTCTTGATTAATAGAGGGGTGAGTAGTTTTGAGGATGCAAAACAGTACTTCCGCCCAAGTCTCAGCGAGTTGCACGATCCTTTTTTGATGAAGGATATGGACGAAGCGGTGGATCGAATTCAGGAGGCCATTGCCAATGAGGAGCAAATTATGGTCTATGGAGATTACGATGTGGATGGTACGACTGCTGTTTCTTTGGTCTATGGATTCTTGACGAATTTCTATCCTAATGTGGTTTTTTACATTCCTGATCGCTACAAAGAGGGTTATGGGATTTCAGAAAAAGGGGTTCGATATGCTGCTGAGCAAGGAGTGAAATTGATTATTGCCTTGGATTGTGGGATCAAGGCAATCGAAAAAGTGGCTTTAGCAAAACAGTTGGGAGTTGATTTTGTCATTTGTGATCATCATACTCCAGGTGAGTTTTTGCCGGAGGCTGTAGCAGTTTTGGATTCTAAAAGAAGTGATTGCCTCTATCCTTACAAGGAATTAAGTGGCTGTGGCGTAGGATTTAAATTGATCCAAGCACTTGCTAAAACCAGAGGCATGGAAGATTCCGCATGGTATCCTTTTTTAGATTTGGTAGTCGTAAGTATTGCGGCGGATATCGTACCAATCACAGGTGAGAATAGAATTTTATCCTATTACGGATTGGATCGGGTCAATACCAATCCAAGACCGGGACTTCAGGCATTGATGGTTAAAAGTAATTTGGTGAAAGAAGTGGGGATCTCTGATATTGTTTTTAAAATCGGTCCTCGGATCAATGCTTCAGGGAGATTAGAGCATGCTAAAGCATCGGTAGAATTGTTAGGTTCGAAGGAGTTGGATATTGCGATGGAGCGGGCAAAATTAGTTGATGAGGTCAATTTAACGCGGAGGAATTTTGATGAAAATATCACCAAGGAAGCGTTTGAGATGATGGAAATCAGAGAAGGGTCCGGCCAATGGAATTCCACGGTTCTTTTCAAAGAGGATTGGCATAAAGGAGTAATTGGTATTGTAGCAAGTCGCTGCATCGAAAAATATTACCGACCCACTATTATTTTGACTGAGTCAAATTCCAAAGCCACTGGCAGTGCCAGATCAGTTGTCGATTTTGATATTTATGAAGCCATCGCCGAATGTTCGGATCTTTTGGAGCAGTTTGGTGGTCATAAATACGCAGCAGGATTGACCCTTTCAGTAGAAAACGTACCTGCTTTCCAAGAGAAATTTGAAGCAGTGGTGAAAAGCAGAATTCAGGAAGTTCATCTTAAGCCTGTGATTGAAGTAGATGAAGAATTACTTTTGGATCAGATAAATTTCAAGTTTTATAATATATTGAAGCAAATGGCGCCATTTGGTCCTGGAAATACCGAACCGATCTTTAAAATTTCTAATGTAAGGGCAAAAAATGTCACCGTTTTGAAAGACAAACATTTGCGCTTTGAGATAGAGCAAGATGGGCAATTGACTACCCCGGTATGTTTGGGGTTTGGAATGGCTGATCGAGCTAAAGACGCTGAACTGACTACGGTCAATATGCTTCAGAGTAAAATGAGTTTCGATATTGTCGCAGAAATGCGCCAAAATGTCTTTCGGGATAAAAGCAGTTTGCAACTTTATGTGAAAGACATCAAATTTGATTGATAT
>JAFMBQ010000305.1 GCA_017858365.1 Algoriphagus sp.
TGAGCGTTTGAAAAGCTATAAATATATGCAATTAAAAGGACACCTCTATCATCTTATTTAGGTTGTTTCATAACCGAATCTATGATTCTTCTTTCCAAGAAAATTTCTGGAACGATGAATAGACAGGTTTTTCCGATGAATAGGCAGGTTTTTCCGATAAGCTATTCCAATGGGATTAAATTGTTTTTTAATGAGAGATTAAAAATACCCTAGCTTATCAGCTAGGGTCTGGGTGAAAAAAACAACTTATACGGTAAATTTTATGAAATAAAGAGATCAGAATTAACAAAACCCCTCTAATTTTCTAGGACTATAAATTCAATAGAAATCTTTTTTGAACCATTTTTAGGTAAACAAAAAAGAATTTACGAAAGCCTTTTCAGCTCTAATTTTCTTTATTGTACTTAAACTGAATTTCTATTATAATGAAAGTTGATACTTAATTCGGAGTTTCAACTCCACAGGATTAAAGGGTTTGCTTAGGCAATCTTTGGCTCCCCATTGCATGGCTTTGATACGCTGCTCGCTTTTATCTTGATCAGTAAGGACTACCAGACTAGTCAGTGACCCCTGAAGTAGATCTTGAAGCTGGTTCATTTCCAAAGAGTCTTCATTTTTAGGAAAGTCCGCCAATATCAAATCAGCATGTTGATATTTAATCCAAGCATTAGCTTCCTTGATGGTAGCAACACCGATCACTTCATATTCTGAGTTTAGATAGTTGACTAGAAATAATCTCATCAACTCATGGTCGTCTATTAATAATATTGTTTTCATCAGTTTGTTGATGCTTTCTTATTCGAAACTACCAATTGCATTAAGCAAAGGCCTTTTAAAAAGACCAATGAGGTAAATAGAACGTTCAGTTGTACGATTCTTCCGATGAACGGAAGGCTGTTTTATTAAAAAATTGCTTGGAATAACGAATTAAATGGCAAAAAAAAGGGAAGCTTTTAACTTCCCTCGAATACTACCTGATTTTAATAATTCTTCTTACTCTCTTTTTTTGCAGCTTTATCAGCTCTTTTCTCTTTCAATGTTTTGGTAGCCTTAGATTTATCGTCCTTAGGTTTACCTTCTGGTTGCTTTGCCATGAGTTCGGAATTTAATGATTGAGGATAAAATTATCCGTTTTTTTCTCCTACGGATTAAAAGAAAGTTAGTGATTTAAATCTGGATCATGAAAATGGATTTCTAAAGAAAAGGATATTTCGTATGAATTATTTTCGCTTCGATAGTAAGCTATTACTGTTTATGATCTGGTGAAGTTTGATAATGCTCATGAATGAGATCTCGTCCAAAATCCCCATCAAAATCTCGCCATACACTGTGAATGTGATTCGCTCTATTTTGAGAGTTATCAAATTCCACCAAGAATGATTTACCCTTTATTCTGTAATAATGTGCTGATCCAAGTTCCAAAGCACCAACCCAACCAAAATATAAATCGCTTAAATCTTCATCCATTATTTTCTTCCTTCTTTCCATTGCGGATTTCTTAGGCATGGTATTCAAGTATTCATCAATCAATCGCATCAATTTCTTTTGCTGATCTGAGTCTAATTCTGAATAAGGAATTCCCGCTGGGGCAAAAGGATCTACTTTTGGAATATTGAAGGAGAGGATATCTTTGAATGACTCCTCTTGAAAAATAGCTTTCTGCTTTTGACCTTCTGAAAATGAGTTGATCAAATCAAATCCCAAATCTTCCTCTTTTTGAAGGGTTCTATCACCCTTTCTTGGACCTTCTGGTATCATTGCCGGGTTTGCTCCTAAAAATCGTGGCGTGCTAGAAACCTCGCCGTCCACAACCGTAAAATTCAAGGATACATGATGCCCTTCAAATGACATCGCCCAGACTTTATCATGTGTGGGATCTCCATAAAAAGTGGTAAAATATTTCCCGGGATCACGCATTATTGAATCACCTGAAATAGCGCGCAATACGTCTTCCAATCCTTCTATTTTTTCAACTTTTTCATAACCGGATTTCGAAAGAAAAGTGAGCATGAGTTTTTCAAGTTTCTCTAATTGAGGACTACTTAACTCATCAAGAGGAATTCCTTCACGCAAAAACATGGTGCTTGGGAAAAAATGCCAATCCAACTTTCTCTGATCTTCAAAATCTAACACTGCTTTCTTACGCTGTTCTGGACTTAGAGAATCAATAAAATCGGATGTGGGATCACCTTCCATCATTTGGAAAGCAAAAGCTATCAGCAGGAAAATTGGAATTAAAATTAGTAAGGCCTTTTTCATCTCTTCTGGGGTTTATCAAAATGATGGGAGGAAAAATCTGAATTTTAAAAATATTTTTTCTTTAATCTACTTATTATAAAGCAAAAAGCCTCCGATTTTAATAATCGGAGGCTCAAGTAATTAACCTATCAATTTATTAAAAAGGGTATTTACCCTGCCCAATCATATAATCAGCAATTTGTCTTCTAAGCATCTTAGTATCCACCAAGTCTGCCTTAGTATAACGCTTCAATCCCATTAACATGACTTTCTGCTCATCGCCTTTGGTAAAGCTACCGATAGCCTCTTTTGCCGCTACAGCAATCTTATCAACTGCCTCTGACAAGTAGATCTGTGCCATCGCAATCTGATTTTGACAAGCAGCCTCACCTTTCATTCCCACCAGCTTTTCAGCACGAAGAATACCCGATTCTGCAGCATAGATTTCAATCATCACATCTGCCAAATTCATCATTATTTCCTGCTCATCTTCAATTTTATCCTGAAGGACCATGGCTGCTTTTCCGCCTACCATTAGGAATACTTTCTTCAGCTTTTTAAGAACTTCTTTTTCTGCTGCGAAAAGCTCGGAAGTATCAATAGATTCGAAGGAAGGAACGCCTGTCAACTCTGCAGAAACAGCCATTGCCGGTTCGAAAAGGTTAATTTCCCCTTTCATCGCACGCTTTAGTAGCATTCCCACCATCAACATTCGGTTAATTTCATTTGTGCCTTCATAGATTCGAGAGATTCGTGCATCACGATAGGCTCTTTCCATTGGAGCATCTGCAGAATAACCCATTCCTCCATAAACCTGAACGCCCTGATCTACCACATAATCCAGTACTTCAGAACCATGGATTTTAGCAATCGCACACTCAATGGCAAAGGCTTCCACTCCCTTAAGTTTAGCTTCTGTCTCATTCATTCCTCCTTCGATCAGGGAATTGATTTGATCTTCAATATCCTGACCTGCACGGTAGCAAAGTGATTCCGACACAAATGTTTGGGTAGCCATTTCAGCCAGCTTAGCTTTCACGGCACCGAACGTATTAATGCTCACACCAAACTGCTTTCTATCTGTAGAATACTGAGTCGCAAGTGTTATAACTGTACGAACTCCACCAAGTACGCCAGCACCTAACTTCACACGTCCAATATTCAAAATATTTACTGCAATCTTGAATCCATTTTGACGGTCAGAAAGCATGTTCTCAACCGGTACGGGACAATCATTGAAGAATACCTGACGGGTAGATGATCCTTTGATACCCATCTTTTTCTCCTCCTCGTTCATCGTGATTCCACCGAAGGTTTTCTCCACGATAAAAGCGGTCAAATTCTTATCATCTTCGATTTTAGCAAAAACGATAAATAAGTCTGCAAAGCCCGCATTGGAGATCCACATCTTTTGACCGTTAAGCATATAGGTCTTACCATCTGCTGACAAGGTTGCTTTGGTCTTTCCGCTATTCGCATCGGATCCAGCATCTGGCTCAGTCAAACAGTAACATGCAGCCCACTCACCTGTGGCTAGTTTTGGAAGATACTTTGATTTTTGAGCCTCATCTCCATAATACAAAATTGGTAGCGTCCCGATTCCGGTGTGCGCACCATAAGTGGTAGAAAAAGAACCTGCAGCTCCAATGATATCAGCAATCAACATCGACGTGTTGAAGCTCATTCCCATTCCTCCGTACTGCTCAGGAACGGTAATTCCCAATAGTCCTAATTCTCCTGCCTTTTTGAAGATGGATGGGACTAGTTCTGGATTCTTCATGCTGTCAATCTCCTCGATGTTTGGAGTGATCTCCGTATCGATAAAATCCTGACATGCCTGAGCCATCATCCGCTGCTCTTCAGTGAATTGCTCTGGGATAAAGATGTCACTTGAATGGACATCCTTGATGAGGTATTCTCCTCCTTGTGTTGATTTTGTTAGCGTTGCCATTTGCTTGTTAGTTTCTATTTATTGTTTCGATGATTATTTGGCGAGGCCCTATTTGAGCAATTCATAAACTCCTGCCACGCCTTGACCTCCACCTACACAGGCAGTGACCATTCCGTACTTCTTATTTTGTCTTCTCAGTTCGTTAAAAATCTGAACTGAAAGTTTAGCTCCAGTACAACCGAGCGGGTGTCCTAAGGCCACTGCACCACCGTTGACATTGACGATATCAGGATTCATGTCCAGTGCTTTCATTACTGAAAGTCCCTGCGCAGCAAATGCCTCATTTAATTCGATCAAATCGATATCGTTAAGAGTCAAGCCTGCCTGCTTCAATGCTTTAGGTACTGCTACCTTTGGTCCGATTCCCATGATTCGAGGATCTACTCCAGCCACACTATAGGACATCATTCTTGCAATTGGCTCTAGATTTAATTCTTTGACCATTCGCTCTGACATCACGACTACAAAAGATGCTCCATCAGAAGTCTGGGAAGAATTTCCTGCTGTCACCTGACCACCATTTTTGAAAGCTGGTCGTAATCCCGCCAAAGCTTCCATGGTAGTGCCTGGACGAGGACCTTCATCTGTATCAACAATGTATTTGCGTGTCTTTTTCTTTCCTTTTTCATCAACGTAGGTTTCTTCTACTTCGACTGGTACGATCTCATCTTTGAATTTTCCAGCTGCGATTGCTGCCAAGGCTTTCTCATGAGATTTTACAGAAAAAGCATCTGCTTGCTCTCTTGTGATTTCATATTCTTTCGCCAATTCCTCCGCTGTTAATCCCATGCTGAGATAATAAGAAGGATGATCTTTTGCGATCTTCCAGTTCAATGCCGTCTTGTAGCCCATCATTGGTACCAAAGACATGGACTCTGTACCTCCTGCAATGATGCAATCGGCCATTCCAGCTTTAATTTTACCTACTGCCAAAGCGATTGCTTCCAAACCAGATCCGCAATAGCGGTTAATGATAAATCCAGGGTTATCAATTCCAAGAGCCAAAAGTGAAATCATTCGACCCATCTGCATGCCTTGTTCCGCCTCGGGAACAGCATTTCCTACGATGAGGTCATCGACCATTTTAGCCTCCAAGCCTGGCGTATTTGCCATCAAATGCTTGATCACATCAGAGGCCAAATCATCTGGTCGATAAAATCGGAAACCTCCTTTTTTTGATTTCCCTACCGCTGATCTATATCCGTTTACTATATATGCTTCCA
>JAFMBQ010000306.1 GCA_017858365.1 Algoriphagus sp.
AGGAGATGGACTTCAAAATACTTTTGAAATGCTTGTCTTCGCCAGTGTTGCTGACAAACCATTTTTTGATAGGCTGATCGATTATCATAGGTCTTGGATACGAGTTTGAATTTCAAAAGTATACAAACCCTATCTTTTTTATAGGCTTTATGGGGAAAAAATTTTGTTAAAATTTCAATATATCCTGTAAGGTCTTGTTTTCCAGTATTTTGAGAGTTTCATCACGTACCTGAATCATCACTTTATTTATCCCACATTCGACCTCCGACTTACATTCTGCACAGGGTTCGTAGTAGTTAAGACTCACACAGGGAAGCATAGCGATGGGTCCATCGAGGAGGCGAATCACTTTAGAAAGTGGAATATCTTGGGGTTCTTTGATGAGGTAATAGCCACCACCTTTACCCTTTTTGCTACCGAGCAAGCCGGCTTTCTTGAGTTCGAGTAAGATATTCTCTAAAAATTTATGGGAGATCCCATGCTCCTCGGCGATATCATGAATCAGCACTGCCTTTTCTTCTCGATGTTTACCCAGGTAAGTCAGGGCATGAAGGGCATACTTGGTCTTTTTGGAAAGCATAAACAAAAATAACCCAATTCTCGGAATAGCCTAGTACGGGAGTGGGGAATGAAAAAATCCCCGAGGGTATCGGGGATTATGAATTGTATCGAATTTTTCTTAGAATCTAGCTTCTGAAAAGGATGCCTATCTAAGTTCAAGTAATAAGGTTAGTCCAATTTAAATTGATAAAGATTAGCCCTGCCATCATCCACATATCCGATTAGAAATTCATCCTTTTCATGAACAGCTATCATACTTAGCTCCGTATCCAATTGTAAAATCCGAATAGGATTTCCCTCCCAATCATAAACAAGCACTCTTTTACTTTTAAGTGGAAACTGATATTCCCATGGCTCATCAGAATACAGGACATAAATATAATTTTCGGATACGGACGTGCTCACATTTCCAAATCTATTTTCGGCTTTTATCGCTGCAAAAAACTGGTTGGGATCATTGGATGGTTCAAACTCAGTGGGCCAAAAGTGCAAAGACTTCTTTAGGACCAAATTATCCTCATTGTTCAGTTCCAGAATATCCATATTGAAGGAAAAAGTCGATGTACCTAAGAAAAGAGACTTAGTAGGATGCTTATGAAGTTTATTCTGGTAGGCTAATTCTAAAATGAAAGGATGAATTCCTTCAAATTGATCCTGAAAGGGAAATTCACCGATGGTTTGCACCACTTGATTTCCGATTAAAAGGGCGTAAGGCTTTCCATTAGTTACTCCTAAAAAAATGTCTTCGCTCACTTTTATAGCCAAACTAATTTCGGAGTCAATTTTTCCTTGAAATGGAATACATGCTGGATCGTCTTTGGATTCAAGAATTTCCTTAACTGAATACTCCTGAAATTCCCGTGATCCCATTTCAAACATTCCGATCAATTTTCCATCAGCACCCGATTTATAGGTTATTAAAGATGGATCTAATTCACAAGGCCCTTGACCGACTTTTCCAAAACGTTTAAGAAACTGATCTTGATCGATTGCTATTAGTTTATACAGATAATCCATCTCATTATCATTTACAAATAATACATCATCGAATACAAGAATACCGTCAGCTCGATAAAGTGAATCTGAAGTTTTTAATCTTTTGGATGTAAGATTTACTTCGTCCTGGAAATCAAGCAGAGGGTCTTTCGGATCTGTACTAACTGCACATGATCCAAGAAAAAATGCACCTATTAAGAATAAACTAAATAGGTGCATTTTGGATAAATTCGAACTAACAACCTTAAAATGCATCATATATCTACTCCTGAATACATGGGATCCTAATACCTGGCACATTTACCTTACGTGAGTTACCGTCCCGTTCTACTAAAATATAACTAAAGCAAGTATAACCTTGAAGAATCGTATTAAAACAACAAGTGTTTCCGCCTTGTGCTAATACAGTTCTCGGGGTTGTGGAAAATAATCCGCCAACCAGAAAGATTGATAAAAAAACAAATTTTTTCATAATTAAGATTTTATATAGTTAAAGAATGATTTAAAAAGTCCTCAGCGCCTTGAACTTAAACTAAACATCCCCCCCCCATTTATAAAACCAAACTTTTGGTTGAAATTTTTTTTTAGAAGACTTAGTTAACTTATTGATTTTCAATGATTTTATTTTTAGTTCTCAATAAAACACAAACTCCAACCCTCTATTGTTCAATATATTAATATTATATAGATTTTTTAACTATGAACAGCGTAATCATGAGGTTAATTGGCATAAAACAAAAAAAATCCATGCTCCTCAGCAATATCATGAATCAGCACTGCCTTTTCTTCTCGATGTTTACCCAGATAAGTCAGGGCATGGAGGGCATACTTGGTCTTTTTGGAAAGCATAAACAAAAATAACCCAATTCTTCGAATAGCCTAGTACGGGAGTGGGGAATGAAAAAATCCACGAGGGTATCGGGAATTTCGTCATCCTAGGTCACAAGTTGCTAGCCGAATAGGAGAGTAAAAAGAGCAGCTTCTGGGAAAAAAGCTGACTCCTATGAAAACGTTTTTCAATTTAAATTACGAAAAATCTCAAGCCAGTTACCTTCGGCCAACTCCTCATCTTTTAATATGACGAGATCTTTCAAAGATTTTCCATCTAGATGGAAAATAAATGGAGTGTCAAGATTATATTTTTCATTATGATCAAGATTGAGAATTCGATTTTGAAGTTTGTATGCTTTTTTGAATGCATCAAGTTTAGCATTTGATTCAAATCGAGTGATTAGCCAAAGATTAGATTCACTCTTTACTTTAGACAAAATTGCTAGCTTACAAGTATTGCAGGTTATTTGATCATCAAAATACAAATACCACTCCCCCCCAGAATCTTGTAATTTTTTGTAATCTTCTGAAAACCATCGATAAATATCCATTGAATAGTCATCCACTCCCTGATTCACCTCAACCTTACACTGTGAGAAAAAAGCCAACACGAAAAAGGTCAAAAGGACTTTTCCTATATATGCGCAACCTCTTTTTTTCGTTTTTCTCATTTTATTAACTTTCAAATCCAGTGTCTAACGTTTTCCATGGTATGTTTGTAGCACATAATAAAGTAAATCAGAAATCAGGAGTTAAAAATGTAAGTACCCCATTGGAGCCTGAATCAATATCCTTAGCAAACAAATAAAATTGATAATACTCCTCGCGAATCCTTAAAGAATCACTAGTATTATAATAATTATTCACCAACGAAATGATTTCTTCAGCGGAAATTACTTTTACAAATTGATTTTGAAAAACTGCACTCACAGTCCCTGTGTAGAGAAAGTTGGAAGTAATATATCGCTGAAAAGATACATTATTCATTGTACTTAAATCAACAATTACTTCTCTCAATCCGGGCGTCCCATACCTAAAATAAAGATAGTTTTCAGATACAAAAAAATCCTTTATTCCGAGTGTGAAATTATTAATTAAAGAATATTCAAGTGCTTCATTCAAATTTGAATTTTTTCGAGAATATTTAAAATCGCTGGGCAATCTAAACTTTCCGAAATCTATCGAAAATGCAGCTCTCAGCTGATTTGTAGCTGGCAGAACTTCATATATGGTATCATTAAAAATTTCTCTAAAAAAAACTCGATCACTATTCCTGGAAAACTGTGGATCACCCTTGAAATCATAATTTTTAAGATGTTTATTCATTGCGAGCGAATTAGATTCAACTATCAAATCATCACTTAGAAACGATACGTTGTAACAGTCATCTAAAACTCCACAATTATTCGCGTGGCTAGAAACATATCCACCATCAATTTTTTCTATTGATCGATAATATGAATTTATATCTAAGCTTTCCATTTCGATGAATTCACCATTCTGTTTGCTGAATCGTAAAACTTTCTTCCCTCCAAAATCTAAGACATCAATCGTGTTAGTAGAAGGTGACAATGTGAAATCTCTTAATTCAAGATATTCTTTGGGGCCCTCTCCAAAAGAAAAAATCTTGAAAAGGAAGTTACCTCCAAAATCAAAAACGAATATTGAAAAGGTGATACTTGAATCCATAATAAAAATACGATCTTCCTCAATCAAAATCTTATCATAAGATCCTATAAATGAATCTTCATTTGATTCCAATTTTACAATTTTTTCAATCTTAAAAATTGAATCAATAACTATAGATTTTTCAAAGTTTAGATCATCTATATTGATTAGAAAATTGCCATCCTTGAGAGTAGTATAAGAATGGAATGAATTTCCTTCAGTACAACTTATTAATACGAGTAGCGAAAAAATGAAAAATTGAACTTTCATTTGATGTTTAGAATTGAAAAGAATTTAAAGAAAAACATGACCTATTAATAAAAAAAGCCGGGTCATCAGAAAGCGACCCGGCCCACATGAAATCAAATAGGCTTATAGCCAACTTGACTATTATCACAAGTTGCGAAAGCCCAAGAACAATTCCTCAAAACTCCAACTGGATCCGTTCCAAATACGCCAGCCAAACCAATAGGAACGTCCATTCCCGCTATTTGAACACCTACTTCGCCCGTAGTTCCATATACAATGGTTGCCTCTATCTCCTTTAGATAGGTGGTACCTGCTTTCGCTCGGCTTGGAATTGAGCTTATTACAAACCCAAAAACTATAACCATATAAGTAATACTCAAAACACTTTTTCTCATGACTTTTTAAAAGTTAAAATATTAAACCATTTATTTAAAAGTCCTCAGCGCTAAAAACTTAAACTAAACATACCCCCCCCCCATTTATAAAACCAAACTTTTGGTTGAAATTTTTTAGAAGACTTAGTTAACTTATTGATTTTCAATGATTTTATTTTTAGTTCTCAATAAAACACAAACTCCAACCCTCTATTGTTCAATATATTAATATTATATAGATTTTTTAACTATGAACAGCGTAATCATGAGGTTAATTGGCATAAAACAAAAAAAATCCATGCTCCTCAGCAATATCATGAATCAGCACTGCCTTTTCTTCTCGATGTTTACCCAGGTAAGTAAGGGCATGAAGGGCATACTTGGTCTTTTTGGAAAGCATAAAGAAAAATAACCCAATTCTCGGAATAGCCTAGTACAGGAGTGGGGAATGAAAATCACGGGTCCTTTGAGGTTTTAAAAACCTCGAAGGTTTTGGTTGTAAATTAAACAGTCTTAGAAGGAAATGTCACGAAGCTTCTATTGAATAAGCATACCTCGGCTAGTCCAATTTAAATTGATAAAGATTAGCCTTGCCATCATCCACATATCCGATCAGGTACTTATCATTTTCATGAGCAGCTATATAGCTAATCTCCCGATCCAACTCTAACTGGATATTCCGCTCTATAGTACGCCACGATTCCGCTGCAAAGTACGCCACCC
>JAFMBQ010000307.1 GCA_017858365.1 Algoriphagus sp.
CAGTTCATTTCCTTCGTGGAGCTAAAGTGGATATCAATTCGATTTTAAAAGATGAAATTGCTGAGGAAAAGGCTTAAATATCCGGTAATCAGAACTAAGTATCGGGAGATTTTCAAAATATTAAGATGGATTAGGCCTATCTACCCCGATTGCTGATTTGGAGCTTCAAAATCTAACTATACTGCCTTCCGGGTTTTATCCCTTGAAAAATGAATTGCTTATTCAATTGAAAGCTTCAGGGAAAATTGGAGTGGAGTGGAAATAGAAAAGCCGTCTAAACTAGACGGCTCTTCAATCGGGCTCAACAGGTTAATCACTTCATCTTTTTCATAAGCGCGAGAGCATCTGCTTTGATGCTTTCGTTCAGGAAGTTTTTAGAGATCTGATCGATCTTACTTTTGAAGTTCTTCTCCATTTTCATCGCCGATGCGGATCGCATTGCGAACTTTACCACCGAAGGATCATTGTCCTCGAAGGATCGCTGTAGGATAGCTTCTGCGATTTTGGGCTCCCGCTTTTGGGCACCAAATGCGGCTGCAATCCTCACAGGAGCGATACCTTGATCTGCGGCGTTTTTGAGAATCTCATCCGCTCCCGTTCCGGATATGTAGCCCACGAGGTAGGCCGCTTTGATGGATAGATTTTCATCATTTCCTTGGATCAATTCAGAAAGAAATGGCAGTGCCGCTTCTCCGAATTTCTTTGCACCAGCCGGATAGTCCAACTCATCCTGTCTCAAAAAGGCGAGCAGTTCCTGTGGATCAAAATCCGACGTTTTCTTTATTGCTTTTGCCATGATTTTTTGAGTTTAAAGTGGAATAGTAAGATTTGAATTGCGCATCGTGGTGCCTTCGCCTGTAGTCAAATCAGGTGGAGGATTAGTAATGTTAAACGTTCCGCCTCCAGTCATTAGACGGTTATTGTCACTCACATGGTGAATGCCGAGTACGTGACCAAATTCGTGGCCCAATGTCCAACGACTGGCAGATCTGACGACCACGCATCCCGGCCTGCCTGAGGGATGAGCCGCACAGCCGTTATAGCCTGGCACTGTACTACGTACATAATAGACTACTACATCATTTGTCCCAACGAAGTTTCTGTTTCCGAACAGTGTGGTTTGCTCGGAAGTCACCGAACCCATAGTACAACCTCCCACATCCACGTCATTGAGCGAGGGGAGATTGAGATTCTCTGTAGAGGCACAATCTACTCGAATGCCAGCTACTGCATAAACTTCCTGCATCGCCGCAAACTGTTCGTTTATCGTAAATGTGGTTGGTGTTTCCAGGATTTTCACATGAACTCTAACCCGCTCGCGGAGTACTTTAACTCCAGCTGTAGAGGACCAATAGATGCTCCCATGTTGGAAATTGGAGATTCGACCTGCACCGCCAAATACTACCAACTCATCCGAAATGGGATAGCCTAAGAAGCTGCGCTCCCAACCTAAAGACGCCCAGTGCGATCGGATCAAACCATGTACCTCATGCGCTCCTGTACTCGGACTCCAATAGATACTGCCGCCTTGGAAATGGTTGTATCTACCTACTCCATCTGGACAGGTACTCTCATTCGTCAGCGGATAGCCTAGGAAACTCCGCTCCCAACCCAAGCTTGAGTATTTTCCACGAATCGCTCCATGGACCTCCCAGGCTCCTGTACTTGGACTCCAATAAATACTACCTCCTTGAAAATGATTGTATCTCCCAATCCCATCTGGAGTGCGAGTTTCATCTGTTTTGGGATAACCTAAAAAACTCCGCTCCCAGCCCAAAGAGGACCAGCGGGCGCGAATTAATCCATGAACTTCATACGCTCCAATGGAGGGATGATAATAGATGGAACCGTTGACATAATGCTGGAATTCTCCGACACCATCTGGACATCTGGTGATGCTTGTGGTGTTTGTTCCCAGCCAACCTGAGGAGCCTCCCAGAGCCCAATACTTGAGCGTGATGGGATGCCATTGAATCATTTTGATCGCTTCAATTGCCTTGAGATCAATTTCCTTCTCTAAGACAAGACCAGGATCAACCCTAAATTTTGACATAGTGTTAAAAGTTTATGTGAGGAAAAAAGTACTACTCTAAATTAAAGATAAATGATTGAAAACAAGTATATTATGTTTTTAGGTTTATCATTTTACCAATAAAAAATAAAAAATTTCGATAATTCAAAAAATTCTTACCTGATCAACTGTCCGAAGTTTCTAATCCCTTTGGCTGCTGCCAGTTTTAAAAGTTTCAGTAAAAGTTGGGCTGTGAGAAATGCATCTCCGGATGCGGTATGTCGATCTTCAGCTAAGATTTGATATCGCTTACAAAGTGCATCTAATCCGTAATCCTCTGGATGAACCTGACTTCGATCTGTATGCGGACCGAGCTCTAATCGTATGGCCAAATTCATGGTGTCCAACATTGGGTTAGTCAATCTTTCTAAACCGAAAGGTTTGCAGGCCTTTTGCATCATTTCTGCATCAAAACCGATATGGTGGGCCACCAAGATCGAGCTTCCAAAATAGGCTAAGCTTTGCTCCGCAAATTGCCTAATGGAAAGTTGATTTTCCCGCTGGATCAGTCCATGGATTGGGGCTGTTTTTTCTCCGGAATTCGGGGAATTTGGGTAAAGTTCCAAAGCAGTTTCAATCTGTATTGCTTGATTTCGAATCTTGACTGCACCGAAGGAAAGGATGTAATCATCCTTAATCGAAAGCCCCGTGGTTTCGGTATCAAAAACGGTAAATTCAAGTTGGTCGAGACTCCTGATAGCTGGAATTTGCTTTTCATTCTTGAGAAGAAAAGCTTCTACGAAGTCCGCTTTTTTGACATTTTTTCCAAAAATGGTCCTCCAACTCATTGCTGAAAATAGTCTAGTTGGAAACGAATTTTGACCATGCTTTGCAGCTCGGTAATTGGGGAAAAGGTGTTTTTCAAAAGTTGACGCTCAAGCTTTCCTATGCTTTTAGGCTGGATAAATCTCCCACTGGATTGATTTTGTAAACCCTCCAAAGCTCGCGTTCGCATTAAGATTTCGTAAGCCTTTGCAGCCTGCTTAAATAATGATTCATAATTAGGCTCTAGTTCCGCTAAGCGATCAAATCGCTTAAATGTATTATTGACGCCGATTACGCCATGACTGAGGACCAGCAGTCTAGCCAAATCTGCCAGAGGCATCATTGCTCGAGATTTGATATCAAATTCATTTTTGTGCTCGCCTGACTTTTCCACTACAAAATCCTTGAAAAAACCGAGTGGCGGAGGATTCATCAACGCATTTTTTGCTAAGAAATTCAGAAAGATTTTCTTGTTTTGAATTTCTTCATAAATGTGAAGACTCAGCGTCTCTCCTAATCCCAGATTGCCTGCAATTGGCCTGAAATCAAAGAAAATCGTAGCACTGAGAATTGCTTCTTCTGTAGGTCTGATAATCCATTCACTGAAATAGCCTTTCCATTTACTCATGGGTTGCACCCATTTAGGATTGCTGGCCATGATATCTCCTGGGCAGGATGCAAAGCCACAGGCAAGGAGTACTTCGACCATTGCTGTTCCAAGCTTTAGAAAGTATGCTTGGGCCTCCTCTGCCAAAGCCTCAGGCACGTCTTCGTAGACTAATGCATTGTCTTGGTCTGTCCGAAGGAGTTGTTCTTCCCGACCTTCAGACCCTAGCGAAAGGAAGCAAAATGGAATATCGCGAAGCACTTTATCCTCATCTGCCAGTGAGTTTTCTGCGATTCGGAGCGCTTGCTTGATGATGATATCATTGACTTCGGTCATCACCGAAGCCACAAAATCCATGGTCAGTTCATTTTCCAGATAGTAGCGGAGCATCTGCTCTGCCTGATCCCGAATAAGTCTCATTTCTTTCAAATCCAGCGTATTCATCAATCCATGGATCAATACTGCGGGACTATTACCCATAGAGAGCAGCACGTCATGATCAGAGATAATCCCGGAAACAGCACTTTGTGAAGTTCCGTCTTCGGTCAAAATCAGGTGATGAAGCCGATTTTTTATCATCGTCAGATACAAATCCGAAAAAGAAGCATCTTTCCGCCGGGTCAAAACAGGAGTGCTCATCACTTGAGCGGTGACAGTATCCAGAGGAATTCCCTTGGCAACAACTTTGGAACGTAAATCTTTATCTGTGATAATTCCCAATGGCAGAAGATCTTCCCGGCAGACTACGATACTGCTGACTTGTTTTTCAGCCATCAGCGCCGCAGCTTGTTGAATACTTAGCTCAGGGCTGCAAGTGAGAACTTTTTCAGAAAATTTGATTTCCGATTGATCTGAGAATATCATCAGGGAATGATCCCTGGACTGATTTTTAAATGCGCCTCTTGCTTTTTGTCCTTCGGAAAGGTCTTGCCGTACCACGACCTGACCTGAAGCAAAGCCAGCAGCGAAATATAGGGCTACTCGACTGTTTTGCTCCAGAACTTCTTCAAAGACAGAAACAGGAATCGCATAGACTAGACTGTTTTCCTGCACTTTTGCCGAAAGGACATAGGGCCGCCTTCCAAGTAGAGCCAAAACTCCAAAGACATCTCCCTCATCACATTCATCCCGAATTTCTTCTTGATTTTGGATCGATTCGGTTAGAATAATAGCCCCTTCTTTTAGAATATAAAAATGGGTTTCGGCAGCTTGTCCTTGTCTAAAAAGCACTTCGCCCTTTTCCAAATAGCGGATTTCCACGGAGGCAGCCACTTTTTCCAAAACTTCTTTTGAAAGAAAAGAAAAAGGAGGAAACCGCTTGAGAAATTCCGCTACCCGATGGACTATTACATTCATGAAAATATAGGATGTAAGATATGAGATGTAAGATGTATGGAAACCCAATCATACATCTTACATCAGCAATCTTAAATTTGGTTATTTTCTTCCTTCAATAATCTGATTGACCACTTCCGGATCCAAAAGCGTGGAGGTATCCCCCATGCTGTCAAGACTTCCCTCGGCCACTTTCCGCAGGATTCTACGCATGATTTTTCCTGAGCGCGTTTTTGGAAGCCCCGATACGATTTGGATTTTGTCCGGCTTCGCAATCGGACCAATCATCTTTGAAACCATTTCTTTGATCTCATTGACTAGATTAGCTTCGGTTCGGTTTGTCAGGTCGCAGATTACATAGGCATAGATTCCTTGACCTTTGATTTCATGCGGATAGCCAACTACAGCCGATTCGATGACCAGTGGATGTTCGTTGATCGCGTTCTCGACCTCGGCAGTTCCCATTCTGTGACCTGAGACATTCATCACATCATCCACTCGACCGAGAATTCTGTAGTAGCCATCGTGATCTCGCTTGACCCCATCTCCGGTGAAATACATGCCAGGATAGGTGGAGAAATAAGTTTGCTTACAGCGTTCATGATCGCCAT
>JAFMBQ010000308.1 GCA_017858365.1 Algoriphagus sp.
GGAACGAACCAAATTTTTTAGCCAGATGCTGTATAGAAATGATTGAATCTATCATTTATTTGTTATTATAAAACATTGTAAAACAGTATTTTATAAGTATAAAAAATTCATTTTGTCTTGCCATTGTCTTATAATTATTTTCAATTTTAGGCTCAAAAATAACTATCTCCTCCTCAAATACCTAATCATTTTTTTAATAAAAAAATAAAACAGTTACAAAAGTAAAACCTCAACAAATACTACTATTTTGGCAGGATTTAATATAAATTGTTGTGTACCGTAACCCACTCTTTTTTGCTGCAAAACGTGGGTAGTTCATAAGAGTGCTTGCATTTTGGGTAATTGGAGTGTTATAAAAGTCTATTGAGGTAATCTTGACTTTTTTCTATTCCTCTCTCACTATCTTTTTGGAGAATAATTCAAAGGCATTATAACCCACCCTTAATATTTTGTTTACGGTTAATCTATAAAAGCATACGGTTAATAAATTAATAGTTGGAATAAGATAAAAAATTATTTTAATCGATAATTTTAGTCTAAATTTATAAATGTTTATAAAATTTTAAATTCAATGATAGATATCAAATTAATCAAGAAATCCATTATATCAATAGTTGTATTCATATCTTTTGGTTTTAGTTCTTTTGGCCAAAATGCATTATCCGCTGCTGGAGGACATTTTAAGACAAGTGGAGGTTCAACCAGCTTTACAGTCGGTCAGGTTGCTTATGTTCTAAAAAAAGGAACTGGTTCTTATTTGAATGAGGGGATACAGCAAGTTTATACCAAAAAAACAACACCCATTGAGGAACTGGTTTATCTTAAAGAGGTGAAACTATATCCAAATCCAACCCAAGAAACCATGACTTTAATTTTATCTTCTAAGGAAGATGTTCAAGTTAGATATACTATAATGGATTATTTGGGAAAGGAAATCAGGAATGGGAATATTCTATCAGAAAAATCAGAGATATCCTTAAGAGATTTACCTTCTGGTAATTATTTCATTTCATTGAAATCAAAGAAAGAAATAAGAATTTTCAAAATGGTTAAGATATAAACAGATGAAAAAGGTTGCTCTATTAAGTTTAATAACCCTCTTATTCTTTAGTAATTTGATATCCCAGGCACCTAATATGATGAGTTACCAGGCAGTAATTTGGGATGGCAGTGGAAATCTTGTTTCGGAAAAAATGGTCAGTATTAAAATAAATATTCTTCAAGGTTCAGTGACAGGAACAAGTGTATATTCTGAATCCCATAGGGTGCAAACGAATGTCAATGGATTGGTTATTTTGATGATTGGAGGAGGAACGAACGCTACAGGTAAGATATCAGATATTAATTGGGGTTCTGGAAGTTATTTCTTAAAGACAGAAACGGATCCAGCAGGAGGAAGTAATTATATTATTACTGGTACAACCCAGTTTGTTAGTGTTCCTTATGCTTTAATTGCAGGAAACATCCAGACACCGAATGCAGGATTACCTGGCCAAGTGCTAAAACTGGATGAACAGGGGAAGCCCTTTTGGTCAGGTTCTTCTTATCCTATAGTAAGCAACCAAATGGTATCACTCACATCTTGTACATCAGGAATAACAGTGAACGTTGCCTCTGACGGAGGTTCATCCGTAACATCAAGGGGAGTAGTATGGTCAACTACTACTATGCCCACCATTTCATCCACGAACAAAGTACAAATTGGTGCTGGAACAGGTTCCTTTTCCACCACTATTTCTAATTTGATTCCTAACACTACCTATTACATTCGAGCATTTGCAACCAATGAGGTGGGAACAGGATATGGGAGTGAGATTAAGGTAACTACCTCGGCAATTCCTACGTTAACAACAAATCCCATTGTTGATATTACTTCCACTACAGCAAAGAGTGGTGGAACGATTAACGCAGACTGTGGGGCTAATGCAACTTCAAAAGGCGTGGTTTGGTCAAACAGTCCAAATCCTACAGTTTCCGCAAGCACCAAGACAAATGATGGAACTGGAACTGGAAGTTTCAGTTCATCCCTAACAGGTCTGTCACCAAACACTACCTACTATGTTAGAGCGTATGCTTCAAATAGTGTTGGAACTGGATATGGGAATGAAATAAACTTCACAACAAGTACATCATTTGTTCTTCCTACTGTAAGTACGATATCTGCAAGTTCCATTTCAACTACAACTGCCACTTCAGGAGGGAATATAAGTTCAGATGGAGGTTCAGCTGTTACCACAAGAGGCGTGGTGTGGTCAACGAGTCCTACACCAACTATTTCTTTAAGCACAAAGACCAGTGATGGCTCTGGAACGGGAAGTTTCAGTTCATCCTTAACTGGTCTGTCTCCAAATACTACCTACTATGTTAGAGCGTATGCTACAAATAGTGTTGGAACTGGATATGGAAATCAAGTCATCTTTATAACAAATTCAACTACTTTTCCTCCAACGGTAACAACTTCTTCAATTTCAGCGATAACGTCTACAACTGCCACTTCTGGAGGGAATATAAGTTCAGATGGAGGTTCAGCTGTTACCACAAGAGGAGTGGTATGGTCAACGAGTACAAATCCTACCATATCTTTGACAACAAAAACGAGTAATGGCACAGGTACCGGAACTTTCAGTTCATCCCTATCAGGTCTATCACAAAATACAACCTACTATGTGAGAGCTTATGCGACCAATAGTATTGGAACAGGTTATGGCGAAGTACTTAAATTCATAAATAATTCATTACCAACAGTTTTGACAATTTCAATTGATACTTTTGGATCTATCTTTTCAAAATATACGGGAAAAGTAGTTTTTGATGGAGGTAGTCCGATTATCGAAAGAGGGGTGGTAATAAATAATTGTGGAAAACCAATTTTACCATTTAATCAAAATGATTTAAACCAACATAATAAAGATAGCTTATTCACTGATTCACATGAACATAAATCTCGTAATGATATAGATACAAATGAAATTTCGAGAAAAAATTTAGAAATTATAGGTAATGAGAAAAAAAGATTCGAAAAGATAAAGGTTCAATTTTCGGATTCTGGTATCGAGCAAGAAATTAATGTTGAAATTGAAAACGGACTAGTATTTTGGAGTGATGATATTTTATTATTTAGTGAAAAGGAATTTGATTTAATTAAATTAGAAAAAGGGAATATTCATTCTATCAAATCCCTTAGATGGCCTAGCGGAATAATTCCCTACACCATTAGTAATAATCATTCTCTAACAAATGATATTTTAGAAGCGATTAAAATTACAAATAATCAAACAAACATTAATCTTATTCCTCGTACAAACGAAACAAATTACGTTGAATTCGTGGAGGAAGATAAAAATCGTTGTTTTGCTATTATAGGAATGGCTGGCGGGAGACAAAGAGTAAATGTAAATAATTGTGGTATTGCTACAATAATTCACGAAATTGGGCATGCACTTGGAATGTGGCATGAACATCAGAGGAATGATAGAGATGACTTCATAACTATTCAGTATGAAAATATAGAAGATGATAAAAAATTTAATTTTGATAAAAAATTAGATAATATTTTACCAATTGGAAATTATGATTATTTCTCAATTATGCACTATTATAGTGCAGCTGGTTCAAAAAATGGAAATCCAACCATAATTCCAAAAAGACCACCTGCAACATTTGATATGATACCATATCCTGAAAAATTATCTGAAGGAGATATTTTTGCCATTAATTCAATCTACAGAAATAAAAATAATTGTGTTTCAATTTATTATCCAAATGATAAAGGGTTAGGTGATTTTTCTGGATTTTTAAATGGCCTTAAACCCAATCAAAAATATTATATAAGAACATATGCCAACAATAATACTGGAACGGGATATGGGAATGAAATAACCTTTACAACAGGAACAGGTTCAATTCCCCCAACTGTAACAACAACGTCAATTTCAGCGATAACGTCTACAACATCAATTTCAGGAGGGAATATAAGTTCAGATGGAGGTGCAGCCGTTACTTCAAGAGGAGTTGTATGGTCAACCAGCGCAAATCCTACCATTTCCTTGACAACAAAAACAAATAATGGCTCAGGTATCGGAACTTTCAATTCATCTCTAACAGGTCTAACTCCAAACACTACCTACTATGTTAGAGCGTATGCTACAAATAGTGTTGGAACTGGATATGGAAATGAAATAACTTTTACAACAACTAATTCAAACAATGTAACGGGAATTCCTTGCCCTGGAATACCCACGGTAAAAGATATTGACGGAAATACATACAACACAGTACAAATAGGCGCGCAATGTTGGACAAAGGAGAATTTAAAGGTTACTAAATATAGAGATGGTACCAATATTTCCACAGGATTGGATATTACCTTTTGGGATACCACTAGAAGTGGTGCCTACGCCATATACGACAATGATAATGCAAATGAAGCCATATATGGCAAGTTATACAATTGGAATGCAGTTGGCTCTAGAGGCCTTTGTCCCACCGGCTGGCACGTCCCTACAGATGTAGAGTGGATAACTTTGACTACTTATCTTGGGGATGATGGGCTTGTTGGGGGGAAGATGAAATCTGTTGGCACAACCTATTGGTATAGTCCAAATGGGGAAGCGACCAATGAAAGCGGTTTTTCTGCTCTCCCAGGTGGTTATCGTAGTCCAAGTGGTAGTTTCACCGAAATTAGAGAAAGTGCTCACTTCTGGAGTGCTACTGAGCTCGGCAGCGGCGACGCCTGGTTTCGCGATGTGGACAGTCGCAATGGCAATTTGGGAATAAGCGCTGGAAGTAAGGATTATGGTTTTTCTGTTCGTTGCCTTAGGGATTGACCATTTGGCCATTTGACTATTTATGGGCAAGGTTTGCGGGTGGCAGCGCTTGGAATATTTTAAGCATCAACTTACCATTTTTAAAATCTATTTACCTACAATAACCACAGAAGGATAAATATATATTCGTCACTTCTTAAGAAATGAAATTCACAAAAGGTAATAAAAGAGCAAACAATGGCTATTTATTACCTTTTATTTTTTGTGAGCTTAAGACAAAATTATATTCAACTCAACTTCTTTTCCTAAGAAGATATAAATACCCTCAAACCACCTCCCTAAAATGCTCATAAACCATGACCATTGCCAGGGTGTCAAGTTCGCAGTATTTCTTTAATCCTTGAGTAAGTTCCTCCCTTTCCTTTTCGCTCATATCCACATATTGGAGTTTGGCATAAGCTGTTAGCGCCATTCCCCCATCTGCAATGCCATCAAGTTCTGATAAGGTCTCCTCCATTTCCTCTTCATTCCAGCCTTCAAACAATGGTGGAAGCATTTTATAGGGGCTTACCATTTGCCCCTCTTTTTCCT
>JAFMBQ010000309.1 GCA_017858365.1 Algoriphagus sp.
GAAAAATGGTGTTTCGCCTAAGATCGCGGGATTTGTGATTCCGCTTTGTGCTACCATTCACCTTTCGGGGAGTATTATGAAAATCACTGCCTGTGCGATGGCTTTGATGATTTTGGAAGGATTACCCTATGATTTTGGCATGTTTGCAGGGTTTATTTTTATGCTGGGCGTTGCAATGGTGGCTGCACCTGGCGTGCCTGGCGGAGCGATCATGGCAGCTATTGGTGTCCTTCAGTCTATGCTGGGATTTAGCGAGGAAATGATTGGATTAATGATTGCACTTTATATCGCTATGGACAGTTTCGGTACAGCTTGTAATGTTACAGGCGACGGCGCAATTGCCTTGGTAGTGGATAAGATTACGAAAGAAAAGGAGAGTAATCACTCACTGATTTAGCTTTATTTCTCACCCTATCTCGGTGTTTTTCTAAACACGATATCGGATATGCAATTTTTCTATTCCGAATCTCCATTAATTATTTTAATTAAATCTGAATCAAACAACCGGATAGAATAAAGGGACGATTACAAAGAGGTGGGTCATGACAAAATCACTTAGACCCTCTTTCGAATGCTTTACTTTTCTGCATTTCTTGGGAAATCACTAGCAATCAATATTTTTTCCAGATTAAGATTTTATTGGCGAACTCTTTAACCCCACTTGATCTAGTATTTTCTCTTCCTTTAGAAAAAAGTGGGTACTCAATCAAAGAAAGTATCCCGCAAGATCTCTGCCATCCAATGAAATTTGTATTTTACATATGCTGGACTAGATCAGAAGGCTGCGACAAAATCAAAATAGCTATTCGAACAGAGCCGATCAAGAGATTAAAACTAGCAATTACTCCCACTCGACCCTACCATGAAAAGATTCCTACTTGGCTTAAATCATCTTTTTCTATTTCTGTCTCTCCTAGGATGTAATTCCGGTTCAAAAAATGAAGACACAGAATCTGCCCTTGGCTTTATCCTTCAGGAATCAGACCTCCCCGATTACGAAAAGAATATAGATCATCGAAGTCTACTAACTGCCTTGGATGAGCGGCAAGGGGAATCTATTCGGACGGGGGAACATATTTATAATAATACCTGCTTCAACTGCCATGGAAATCCTGAGCAAGAAGGCTCAATGCCGAATGCTTTTAAATTTTGGAAGGACGAATTTAAAGTGGGAAAGGATCCCTATTCCATCTACCAAACGCTCACGCGAGGATACGGCTCTATGCCCCCGCAAGTCAATTTGACTCCTGTAGAGAAGTATGATATCATCAATTACCTGAGGGAAACTTTTTTGAAAGAGGCTAACCCGAATCAATACGTAGCAGTAGACTCGGCCTATCTGGCAAGCTTACCAGAGGGAACGACCACAGGACCTGCACCCAAAGAATTTAAGCCCTGGGCGGAAATGGACTATGGCAACTTTTTGATCAATACCTATGAAGTAGTCGCACAGAATGCGCCTCCAAGAGAACGGTCCACAGGCCCCATACAGCCACTTAAAGATGAAAACTATATCAATTCCAATTTCGCCTACAAAGGAATTGCCGTGAGACTAGATGAGGGAAAAGGTGGAGTTGCCGCTGGCAAAGCTTGGATGATGTTTGATCACGACCTGATGCGTATAGCAGGAGCTTGGACAGGCGAAGGATTTATAGATTGGGAAGCAATTTTATTCAATGGAAAACACAATATCTCTCCTAGAACTGTCGGTGAGCTGCACTTTGAAAACCCCGTAATACCTGCTTGGGCAAACCCAGCCACGGGCTACTTTGACGATCCTCGATTTACGGCTCGAGACAAACGAAAGTTTGGACCCTTACCTCGAGAATGGACACACTACGAAGGACTTTATCAATTCGACGATCGGGTGATTATTTCTTACACCGTGGGCAATGCAAAAATCTTGGAAACTTTTGGGCTGGAGACGTTAGAAGATCAACCGGTATTTACCAGAACGTTGAATATTTCTCCTTCTGCTAAACCGCTAAAAATGAGAATTGCTCCTACTGGGACTTCCGTAGCAATGGTCGGTGAAGGGGCAGTTCTGAAGGATCAGGGTGGGTTTACCGTCCTAGAGATCTCTCCTTCTCAATCCGTAAAAATTAAATTACTGATGGCTAAGCAGGGGATGAAGGGTTTGCAGCTATATTCAAAAACTTCCAGCCAACCAGAGGATTTGAATCCGATGATCAAAGGAGGTCCTGCCAGATACCCCCAAAAACTCACTACAGAAGTTCAGAAGGGAGAACAGGATGGACCTTTTCAGGTAGATATTCTTAACCCCCCTTTTGACAGTCCATGGAAGAATCAATTTAGATTAAGTGGTCTGGACTTTTTCAAAGATCCCAATAAAGGGGTGATTTGCTCGACTGATGGAGACGTTTGGCTAGTAGAAGGGTTTACGAAAGATTCCGGAAAACTTACCTGGCAACGCATCGCCTCGGGTTTATTTCAGCCTTTGGGAATCAAAGTGGTCAATGAGGAAATTTTTGTTACCTGCAGAGATCAGCTGGTCCGCCTCCACGATTATAACGGCGACAGGGAAACGGACTTTTACGAGAGTTTCAACAATGACCATCAAGTCACGGATCACTTCCATGAATTTGCCATGGGACTTCAGACCGATGAGGACGGGAATTTCTATTACGCCAAAAGTGCCAGGCATGCCCGAGAGGCTTTGATCCCTCAGCACGGGACATTAATCAAGGTGAGTAAGGATGGACTAAAAACCGACATCATCGCAACTGGTTTCAGAGCAGCAAACGGGGTATGCATCAATCCTGACGGCACGTTTATAGTCACTGATCAAGAAGGTCACTGGAACCCGATGAACCGGATCAATTGGGTGAAACCCGGTGGATTCTATGGAAATATGTTTAGCTACAATCCACCTGCTGACAGCACGGAAAGCGGGATGGAACTCCCACTCGTTTGGGTTGAGCGGGATATAGATCAGTCCCCTTCCGAACTCCTTTGGGTAGACAGTAAAAAGTGGGGTGCATTGGATGGGAAACTTCTAAACTTCTCCTATGGCTACGGAAAAATATTTGTGGTTCCTTATGAAAAAATAGGAGATCAAGTACAGGGAGGCATCTTTGAATTGCCGATTCCGAGATTTTCTACCGGGGTGATGCGAGGCAGATTCAATCCTGGCGATCAACAGTTATACCTCTGCGGCTTATCAGCTTGGGGTTCCACCCAGCCACAATTGGGGGGACTTTACCGAATAAGAAAGGTAGATCAGCCGATGGTCATTCCCATTGGAATCAAAGCAACTTCAACTGGAATCCAGCTAAGCTTTACAGACGAACTCGATATAGAAAGTGTCGCCGATACTGCCCACTATACAGTAAAGACTTGGGATCTTTTACGGTCCAGGAAGTATGGATCAAAACACTACAACGAACAAAAACTGGAAGTCCTAAAAGCAGAATTGGGAAAAGACAAAAAAACGATCAAACT
Organism: Algoriphagus sp.; assembly: GCA_017858365.1. Lineage (GTDB taxonomy): Bacteria > Bacteroidota > Bacteroidia > Cytophagales > Cyclobacteriaceae > Algoriphagus. The sequence continues at coordinate 3,463 of JAFMBQ010000309.1, forward strand.
GACTATCCCCGAAATAAAACCAACCTGGGTCATGGAAATTCAATATCAAGTAAAGGATAAGGGAGGAAAAAATATTGACGGATCAATTCAGAATACCATTCATAAATTGGGGAAAAATCAACAGCTTTTATAAAAGTGTTTCTGTGCAAGCTTAGCTTCGATTTCTTTGGCAGCTTTGGTAATGGAAAGCCCTCCTAAATTGGTGCATCTTAAGGTATTTGGGATACTTTTCCCAACTTCATACATGGTTTCAATTACCTGATCGAGCGGTATTAAATGGTCGTAATCTGCTAAGGCCATATTGGCGCAGGATAGCGCATTGGAGGCGGCCATTACATTTCTATTAAGGCATGGCGCCTCCACCCGATTCCCGATAGGGTCGCAGATCATTCCCAAAGAACTTTGCAAGGCCATGGAAGCCGCAGAAATACTTTGATTTAAATTTCCCCCAGCCAAATGAACTAACGCTGCTGCTGCCATCGTAGCCCCAGAACCACATTCGGCTTGGCATCCCCCTACCTCAGCGGCAAAGGTGGAATGTGCCGCAATAAACACCCCTATCAAACCTGCAATCATCAATGCTTTGACAGTTTCCTCATCGGAAAGCCCCAGAGAATCCGAAACGCCAAGCACTGCTCCGGGCATCGCACCACAGGAACCTGCGGTAGGAGCAGCTACGATCACTCCCATAGAACTCTTCACCTCCATGATGGCAGACACATACATGATGATCCGATTCAGAACATCACCATCTACCAACTTTTTCGCCTCCATCATGGATTTGAATTTTACGGATTGAGGCCCTAGAATCCGATCTTCGAACTTGGTCCCTTTTAGGCCAGTTTCTACTGCATTTTTTAGAATGATTCGGATATCATTCATTTTTGAAAGCACCTCCGTCTCAGAAATATTGCCTCTCCTACTTTCATACCTCACTGCCAATTCCCAGAGACTTAAATTCTTGTCTTCATTGTAAGCGAACATTTCATCACAAGTAATAAATGGAACAGTCGTGTTTTTTGCAGTGAGTACCGGTAAAACGGGTTTGATCTCTTTGATTTGGGTCACCCCATCGATTTCTTTGATTTCTTCTAGGATATTTTTGTCCAAAAACATGGAAGAATTTATGATGATAAAATCATGCTCAGCATCATGCTTCTCAAAGCTATCACTTACTTCACTTTGATTGAGGTATTGAATCAACTTGTGTGAATCGGTAGTATAGATCAAGGTTACGAAGCTATCTCCAGCCATAGAAACCTGATTACCATCAATTTCAATCACTTCGATCATCCCTCCCCCTGTGGAGATGGCAACCACTTGGTGAATTTCCCAAGGATTCCTTAGTGTAATTTGATAAGTATTAGGGTGCTCGGCTTGAATATCGGCGATGTTGATTTTTACCTGAATTCCGGCTGCCCCAATATGCTGTTCAGAATTCACCAAACGCTCGTCATAGGCTTCCCAACCCAAAAAGCCACCGAATAAACCCATGTCAGATCCTTGTTCTTTATGGGTAGTGGCCAAAGAACCGTTGGGATCAAAATCTATTTCGATACTAGAAATTCTTCCTCCCATAAGATCGTGACATATCCTTCCTATTCGTAAAGAAGCTGCACAGTGGGAGCTAGAAGGGCCACGCATGACCGGGCCAACTACATCATTGAAAATACTGGGATAATTCATGGATTATTCATTTTGGGTATACAAATATTATTGGCTGAATTTCAGTGGTCCTAAAGTTAAAAGCACACATTTGCTGTACTATTAAAATACTGAATAACCTTCCTTTTGCTTGTGAAATTCAGTAAAAAGCAGTCGCAATAGTTTGATTTTAACATATGAAATACCCATGACGAGTGGCCGACACACAGGGGGATGATTATATCCC
>JAFMBQ010000310.1 GCA_017858365.1 Algoriphagus sp.
ATGAGCTCGGAAGGTTCAAACTTCGCTTTAGTAAAATAAGTATCCTTCTTTATACCATATAGTTTTAGTCCAAAACCTATTTTACTTCCTCACTAAAGTCAGGGGAAGAACCATAAAGATTAACTCCCAAAAAAATTAAAAAACGCTAGGAAATTAGGAGCATTTTAATCCATGATTACATCTTTTGGGAAATAGGTTTGCCCTTCTCCTTGTTTAGTGACTTGCCATCGTATCTTTTTAGTGTCGGGGAAATAAGTGACTTTGATTTCGCTTAGGGTCCTTGAGTTGGCACTTAATATCGTCCCTGTAAATACATTTTCAGAAACCTTATTTAGTGCTATGGAAAATTCCCCATCGCTACAATCCATTCTTTTCCCCTCAAAGTATACCCCGCAATGTTCGCCTTGGAAACTAGTTGGGACGGAGCCTGGTTCGGAATCTATTGGGCTCAGATGGATTTCAAAATTACTTTCGCCATCATCCACCCACCATCGATAGGAGCCTGAGATATCTTGGGAAAAAACATCTGGAGAAACGGAAAGCATTAAAATGAGGATTATTGGTTTCCAAAAGTGCTTTTTAAGATCATATGGTATCATACTATAATATCAATGATTTTTCCGGTTGCTAGATCAAAAACAATACTTATCGACTCATCGGATATTATATCCCCATTAGAAATAGGAATCAAAATAAAATCCTTATCAAATTCTTTTTTATAACTAGGGAAAATCTTTTCTACCAATGAATAATGATCTCCAACTTTGATAAAGCTTTTGCCATTCCCAATGGAGAACTTCGAATCTTGAAGTCTTAAACCACTCAGCTTTCCCTCTAGAAAGTAAAATTCACTTGTTTCATATGCAATCAGACGTGCCATTACTTCACCGATTTCAAAGTAAAAATCCTCGTCTTTATCAGGATTTGGAAAAGCTTCTAAAAAGTCAGACTTGGCCGTTTTCAGAAATTTAAATTCTGTTTTAGATTGATCGGATGATCTAATGGTAAGAAAATTGATATCAAAAGTAGGGATCGATGTGTCTTCCCGATAGCCTGGAACTTGAGTAAAAGACTCAAATGTGAAGGCGAATAGGGTTGCAATTAGGACTAGTCTAATTTTCATTTTAGCAAAATCTTTGGAGGTGAAATGAATGTCAGAATATCTGGGTTCTAATAAAATATTCCAAACTAAATTTTTGTGAAAAGAATATTTTTAAAAAACAATAACCAGTATTGGGTATTTTTTGAAGGTTTTTGATCTAGTTTGGATTCATTTTTTATTCCTATTCAAAATTTGCAGAAGAAAACAGACTTTGCTTTTTCTCGCATTTATCCATTTCTTATTTAAGGAAATCTTTGTCCAAAAAAGCACTAACTTTTATGAATCCATGAAAATTTCTTTCCATATCCTAACATTAGTAGCTGGAATCTTTCTCCTTTTCTCCTGCGAAAAAAAAGCCCCGGAAATCCCAAAACCGGCCAAGCCTAATATCCTGATCATTCTCTCGGATGACCAAGGAACGCTCGACTTGAATAGCTACGGTTCGACCGACTTGGCCACTCCAAATCTGGATCGATTGGCTAGTCGGGGAGTTCGCTTCACACAGTTCTATGCAGCAGCTCCAGTTTGTTCGCCTTCTCGGGCAAGTCTGTTGACAGGCAAATACAATTTCAATGCGGGGCTTTTTGGGAATGTGGATACGCCCAACAATGATCCTAAGGGATTATCCGGTTTACCGACCGAGGAGATCACTATGGCGGAAGTTTTTCGACCTGCAGGATATCGCACGGCCGCTATTGGAAAATGGCATCTGGGACATACCCCGGAGAAATTACCCAATGGGCAGGGCTTCGATTATTTCTTTGGACACCAGCGGGGCTGCATTGATAACTATTCCCACTTCTTCTATTGGAATGGGCCAAATCTTCATGACCTCTACCAAAACGAGCAGGAAATCTATCGGGAGGGACAGTTTTTCGGAGATTTGATGGTGGAGGAAGTGAAGCAATTCACCCAACCTTCGGCTGAACCCTTCTTTATATATTGGGCGATCAATATGCCACATTATCCTTATCAGGGTAGGGAATCTTGGCTCAAGCATTATGAGAATCTGCCAAGCCCCCGTCGGGAATATGCGGCTTTCCTCTCTACGCTGGACGAATTGGTAGGAAATGTCCTCGATCATTTGGAGCAAACAGGGCAGTTAGAAAACACCATTATTGTCTTCCAATCTGATCACGGTCACAGTACTGAGGAGCGAGCGTATTTCGGTGGAGGAAATGCCGGTCCATTTGCAGGAGCCAAATTCAGTATGCTCGAAGGAGGTATCCGAGTCCCCGCGATTATTTCTTGGCCTGGACAAATTCCTGAAGGTGAGGTTCGTCATCAATGGGCGGGAGCGGTGGATTGGTTGCCTACTTTAGCCGATTATATCGGGGTGGAAATTCCCAATCCGACTGAGTTGGATGGACTAAGTCTGCGAAAAGTAATCTCTGAGAATGCTTCCTCACCACATGATCTGATGCATTGGGGCACAGGGAATCCTGAAAACCCAAAAGCTGCCTGGGCGGTCCGAAAAGGTCCTTGGAAGCTATTGGGAAATCCCACCGACCCAACAAAGAAACTCACTTTTGGCGAAGCCGATCAACTCTACCTTGTCAACCTCCAACAGGATAGTACGGAGGTCAAGAATCTGGCTACCGAGAATTCTGAAGTAGTTTCCGAACTGTTAAAATTACACATGGACTGGATTGAAGAGATTTTGAACCGCAAATCTTCAAAGTGATGGCGTTTGCATCACATTTTCCTTATCTTATTTGCTGAAATTACCCCAACCCAAAATCACCTATAATCCTTTTAACCTATGAATAGACGCATCGCACTGCGACATCTTGCGCTGATCTCCGGAGGACTTGCCCTAATTCCTTCCTGCGATTTCAGTTCGGATGATATACTCGCTGCCTACGAAAAGTTGAAAGTCACCGCTTCGCAGAAATCCCTGCTCGGTGATATTTCTGATACGATTATTCCCGCAGGGGAAATTAAAGGCGCCTTGAATTTAGAGGTTCCGGACTTTATCCTAGTCATGATTAATGACTGCTTTACAACAGAGAACCAAGCCCTTTTCACCCAAGGTTTAGCGGCATTTCCAGCCTACGTGAAGAAGTCTGCCGGAAGCAGCTTTGACAAGTTGGACACTAAAAAGAAGGAGGAAGTCATCCAGACAGGCGCCAAATTGGAAAGTGGAGAAACCGAAGAAGGCATGACCAATAAGGCAATTTCCTACTTCCTGAATACGACCAAGCGATTTACAATCCAAGGCTACATGGCCTCTGAATACATTCAAACCGAAGTAATCCCATACTCATTGATTCCAGGAGAATACAATGGTGCCGTGTTGATTACTGACCTTCAAAAACCGCGTATTAATGGCTAATGTGAATTTAAAAAGTAAAGAAGAACGAACTTATGAAGCCATTGTGGTGGGTTCAGGGATCAGTGGAAGTTGGGCAGCTAAAGAACTTTGTGATCTTGGAGTGAAAACTCTGATGATCGAGCGTGGTCGAAATGTGGAGCATATCAAGGATTATCCGACTACCAATATGCTTCCTTATGAATTTCCTCATCGAAACCAGATTACCCAGGAAGTGAGGGATGCAAATCCGATAGCAAGTAAATGTTATGCTTTCAATGAGGACGCCGCGCACTTTTTTGTAAAAGACGCCGAGCATCCTTATGTACAGGAGAAGCCTTTTGACTGGATCCGAGGCTACCAAGTAGGAGGGAAATCCCTGCTTTGGGCAAGGCAAGTGCAGCGCTGGTCAGATTTTGACTTTGAAGGCCCGGCACGAGATGGCTTCGCAGTAGATTGGCCGATCCGGTACAAGGAAATTGCTTCTTGGTACAGCCATGTGGAGAAATTTGCTGGAGTATCTGGAAACAAAGACGGCTTAGCGAATTTGCCAGATGGAGAGTTTCTGCCGGGTTATGAGCTGAATGTGGTGGAAAAATATTTCCAAGGAAAGCTGAAAGAGCATTATGGAAATGACCGGCATATGATCTCTTCCCGTTGCGCGCACATCAATGGAAACTTGGACTACTATGCGCAGCAAGGCCGTGCAAAATGCCAAAATAGAAACCTTTGTCAGCGAGGCTGCCCTTTTGGAGGCTATTTCTCTTCCAACTCATCGACTATTCCTTGGGCTTTGAAGACAGGTAATTTGACCCTACGTCCAGATGCAATCGTGCATTCGGTGATTTATGATGAAGAAAAAGGCAAGGCAACCGGCGTGCGGATCATCGATGCGCATACTAAAGAAATGGAGGAGTTTTACGCTCCGGTACTTTTTATCAATGCTGCTGCCTTGAATACCAATTTGATTTTATTGAATTCTACCTCCAATCGCTTCCCGAATGGACTTGGAAATGACAATGAATTGATGGGAAAATATGTGGCTTTCCATAATTATCGGGCTCGAGTATCGGGAGAATATGAAGGACATTCTGAATATGCGACTAGCGGTGGAAGGCCGACCAGTGGTTATTTTCCAAGATTTCGAAACTTACATACGCAGGAAACTGATTTTCTTCGGGGATATGCTGCTGGATTTTCAGCGGGAAGAGGAGCTAGATCTGATAATAGTGGTATTGGTGCGGAGCTTAAAGAAAACTTACTTAATCCAGATCAATATGGTCCATGGCGAGTAGGTTCTCATATGATGGGAGAGACGATTCCGAAAGAGACTAACTATGTCGCCTTAGATGCTAATCTCAAAGATCCATTTGGTATGCCTCAATTGAAAATCAATGTGGATTACGATGACAATGATGTGAAGATGACCAAGGATTACATCGAGCAGATGACAGAGATGTTTGAAAAAGCTGGGTTCACCAATATCAGGGGCGAGGACGACAATCGAACGCCGGGATTGGATATACATGAGATGGGTGGCATACGAATGGGAAAAGACCCGAAGACTTCCTTGCTCAATGCCAATCATCAGCTGCATGCCGTGCCAAATGTCTATGTGACGGATGGTGCTTCCATGACTTCCACTTCTACGCAAAATCCATCGCTGACCTATATGGCTTTTGCGGCGAGAGCGGCACACCATGCGGTGAAGGAAAGTAAGAAATGAAGTTAGAAAGCTAAAGTGAGAAGTATGAAAAAATGTCCAAATCGTTCGATTTGGACATTTTTTGAAAAAAAGAGTTAGTGAGACTTGATTTTTTAGTATTTTTAGATTAGTTTGGATAAATTTTTAATCAATATACTAATCCTTTTTTATGAAAAACAATTTTGCCCCCCCCCCACTTACAAAAAACTAGCT
>JAFMBQ010000311.1 GCA_017858365.1 Algoriphagus sp.
ATCGCAACCCTGATCATTCATCTTCCACTTATCCAATTCAGGAAGATAAAAATGACCGACTTGCTTCATTTCCTTAGGCGTAATCGTCTCAATCATCGAAATATCGGTGATAACCCGAGGTACGTTATGATCCCCGAAATTATAAATCTCATGGCTAACTCGCTTAGCATGATCAAAAGGATGAATCGGATACTGGCTTATCGGACGAATAGGATCATGCTGCCCACGGTGCGTGTAACGCTCAATCAAAGCTTTTGCTACCGGCGCTTCAAATTCCGGATCTTCGGTCAAGGACACTCGAACCGTATCTCCCAACCCATCTTCCAACAAAGTGCCGATTCCTACCGCTGATTTAATTCGGCCATCTTCAGCTTCTCCTGCTTCAGTGACTCCTAGATGGAGTGGGTAAGGTTTGAATCCTCCTTCATTTAGCTTTTGTACCAAAAGTCTGTAAGCCTGCACCATCACTTGGGTATTGGAGGATTTCATGGAAATCACAATCTGATAGTAATTTTCATCCTCGCAAATCCTAAGAAACTCCAAGGCAGATTCTACCATTCCCAGCGGAGTATCGCCATAGCGACTCATAATCCGATCGGAAAGCGAACCGTGGTTGGTGCCAATTCGCATGGCTGTCCCATTTTCCTTACAAATATTCACCAAAGGAAGGAATCGCTCTCGAATTCGATCTAGCTCTTCTTGGTAACTTGCATCCGTATACTCAATGAGCTCAAATTTTTTCTTATCGGCATAGTTTCCAGGATTGACCCGCACTTTTTCTACAATCCGTGCAGCGACTTCAGCTGCATTTGGGGTAAAATGAATATCCGCCACAAGGGGTGTTTTATACCCTCTTTTGCGAAGCTCAGCCTTAATATTTTTGAGATTCTCGGCCTCTTTGATGCTTGGTGCCGTGATCCGAATCAACTCACACCCACTCTCGATCATTCGGATGCTTTGCTCCACCGAACCTATGGTATCCATAGTATCCACGGTAGTCATGGACTGCACCACAATATGATTATCGCCTCCGATGATGACATCGCCGATTTGAACCGGGATAGTTTTCCTTCTAGAATAGTGAGTGAGACTATCGCAATAAATCTGATCTACACGCTTGATGATTGGCTCCATAACTGCTTAAATATCGCCTAATTGAGGTCTAATAGTAATTTCTTCAATAACAGACTGAGGCGAAAGATTGTATGCTCCCCAGACACATTCGGCGACATCTTCCGCCTTCATAAATCGCTCAACTGGCAAATCAGATCCTTCCCAACTCGCGGTATAAGTAGCTCCAGGCAGAATAGAAGTCACCTTGATTTGATGAGGCTTAAGTTCCTCCCGCAAGCACTTGGTCATGCCGAGCATAGCCCATTTGGAAACCGCGTAGCTTCCACCATTTGGATAGGCAGTCGTACCGGCAATTGAACCCATACTAAAAATATAGCCTGATTTCCGCTCAATCATCTCTTGCACAAACGCTCTGGTCAAATGATAGGCTGAAAAGAGATTGGTCTCCATCATCAATTCAAAGTTCCCTTCGGGTTCATCATGAATAGAGCCTGGAAGGAACACTCCAGTATTGTTAACCAAGACATCAGGGGTCCCGATTTTCTTTACAAAAGCTGCGAAAGCTGCTACTTCTTCGCGCTTAGACAAGTCAGCTTTGATCGCTGAAACTTGAATTTCCGGAAAAGATTTCTGGATTTCCTTTTTCAACTCATCGAGTTCTTGTTGATTTCGAGAACAGGTAAAAATATTGAAACCCTCCTTTGCGAAGCGCAAAATAATTGCTTTTCCTATCCCTTTGGTGCCTCCTGTAACGAGGATACTTTTGCTCATTTCGTTCGTGTTTTAATAGTTAGTATGACAACTATCTCGCCGAAGCAAAGTTACATTTTTTTGTCAAAAGAGTGCGGAAACTTGCATTCGCCCTACGTGGACTATCCGATCCAGTCCTTGGGAGTTTCTCCCTTCATAGACTAAGTTCATTTGCAGTCCCTCTCCGATTTTCTGAAGCCAGTTAAGCGTCCAAGTGATATTGGTTCCTGGTGTAAGAGCTTGTAGCATCTCATAGCCAACTGGAGAGTTGGCTATTCCATTGTAGTCAATTTGAATCAATTTGAAATTCCCGGTGAGCGTTGTTTTAATTGCCTTTGCATAGCGCAGGTCTATTCCGAGCTGATGTAATTGTGCTTTTTCATCAAATTCTGGATTACTCACATTTTTCTTTCCGGTAAAACTATAAGAGGCAGTAGTTCTAAAATAAGGGTTAGGTTGCCAAGCAAGTTCAGGTCCGATCAGCTGCTGATTGATATTGTAATTGCGATTGGAAAGGAAATCTGAAGCGGATATTCGATCCCCAGTGCCTGCTATAATCCGAATCGTGGTTTGCGAATTGAAATTAAAGCGCGTATTCCATCGCCAATCTTTTTGAATTAGATCTTCAAATCCCCCCGACAGCAATTGCTTGAATTGGGAATCGAATAAAGAAAGGTCAAAACCATATTTCGCCGATGCTCGATTGAAGAAAAAACTACTTCGAATCACCTGACGAAGAGAAAGAATATCCTCCCGATCTATCCCTCCGATAAAGGGATTTACCCTGTCTCCAAAATCATTGGAAGTGACTTTTTTCTCAATGCTCAAACTGGTCGTATTCGAGAACTTGTGTAGAAATGCTTTCAGGCCTGCTTCCTTTTTCCATCCCTCAGGAAATTTTGCCTGAACTCGGTAGTTTAGAATACTGGTATACGCTTGCACGTAAATATCGGTGGGAACAAAAATTTTGATGTATTGCTTTTCCTCAGGATTGATCGCCAGATAAAACTCATTTAATTGCTGAGCGCCATCTCCATTATCATCTCGCCAAGTATGTGTCCCGTCTCCATTTGGCGCCGGAAGAAAAACAAACTCTCGCTGCAGCTCCCGACCATTTCCAATGGCATAGCTGATTTCATTCCGAAGGGCATTTTTCCAGAGGCTCCCTTGGTAGTCCAACTTACCCATCACCGTAAGCTCAGTCGGCAAATCCCGCTGCAGGTATTCCAGCTCCCGGTAGGTAAAAGTAGAACTCAAGCTATGTTGCGTCCACTGTCTTCGGAAAGTCAAGTTGGAAGTAAAGGCTCGCGTATTTTTTAAAAGTTCACCCCCAAAAGGAGCTTGGTCTTCCCTCCAGGCTGCATCTGCCAAGAAAGAATACTTCAGGGAATCATTGCTGCGCAAATAAATCAGGTGCTCCTTGAAGTTCATGGCCGTGCTGATCACCGAGTCCCGTTCAGTATTTCGAAGGGCATTCTGATCGAGGGAAAATTGATAGCCGGGAACCAAAATCTTGGAATTGAAACTTATGTTTCCCAGATACCTCGTCCAGTCCGAACTTAAGGTATCCTGATCGCTTGTCAACCTGAAGAACTCTTGTCGAAGCCTGAATTTCTCTCCCAGCTGTATATTCCAATTTGCCAAATGCTGCGTCCCATTTAGCACATTTTCCCGATTTCTCAGGTAAAGCTGATAATTGAATCGATTCAAATTATCCTTTTCAAAACCAATTCCAGCTCGTAGAAACTGCTCCGCTGCTGGGCTTCGCAATTGCTCCTGAGTCAATCCCCAATCCCGATCAAACTCGATATAGCGGAATCGATCAATGAAATTGAAGTTGGTAGAATTGTATTCGTATTCCGTTTGACCCTTCATCGTGTAGCCTTTGAAAATGCTGGAAGCGCGACCTTCCGATTCCAATCCTACTTTCAGTCCAAGGCCTTGATTATTATCATCACCCAGTTCGGAAAAGAGATTTTTATCCGTCGATGAAAGTGCCATTTCGGTGTACACTTTTTCATAGTTACTAAGCTTGATTCGCGTACCAACAGTGGTCATTCGTTTGCTGTCAGGCGCTGGGAGTTGGCTCAAGATCGAATAATTTCCCTGCCGTTGCCCACTCACCCGAGGAACATATTCGAAGACAGTTCCATTAGAAAGCTGACTCAATCGCTTGTAATCACCGAGCCCCTGCCCTACTTGTGAAAATGATAATTCGAAATGTGCCAAGGCCGGATCTGTAGAATATCGATAAAATGTAAGCGGCTCGCCAAGCCCATTCTCTTCAACAATTTTCTCATACAAAATTCGATTCAGATCAAATGCCACACTATCAATCCGTGGGATCAATGCCAACTCAGTTTGGTCTCCCACTGAAGCTAAAAGTCGGAGTTGCTCTTGAGAAAAATCTGTAAATAAAGGACGGTTTCGATTATCCTTTTCCTGATAATAATTCAAGTAGACATCGACTACACCATTACTTTGGCTATGGTTGGCTCCGATAATGGATCGACTAAAATTCCGCTCAGCAAATTCAAAATCTATCCGAACACGTGAATATTGAGTGATCAGGACTTTAGGGGTAAATGTGATCTCTGCCTGATTGTAATCGATCACATAATCTTCATTGAAACCACGTTGGAGCTGCTTTCCATCTAAAAAAACTCGCTCCGAATTTGCCATGATGATGACAAATCGCTCATTATTTGGACCACTAATCCGGTAAGGACCGAGAGTTCCTTCGAGGACGGGAAGCTGAATTGAAGCAAATTTTCCTTTGGCAATCGAAGCAAAGCTTTGTGAGCTAGCCGTCCAATTCCCTTTTAATTTATAATTGGAAGTAAATTGAAGACCTTGAACATTTTTGTAATAGCGGAGAAATTCTGATTTCCGCTGTTGAAGCACGACATCTCCGGCGGCCAAAGAAAAATTCTCATTGTAAAGCTCGATTAAGACATTATCAAAATCCTGAATCTGCTGGGTATTTCCTTCTGGTTGAAAGGGGACATTTTGATCAGTTATGCTAGCTCGGATATTCAAGTTATCCGAGATCGCTCCCTCCAGCTGGAGATTCAGAGCAGAATTCACAAAGACATTTTGGGTATTCCCAAAAGAAATTCCTCGCGTGAGGCTTCCAGATTTATATAAGTCCGTCGTCGGAAAAAGCTCCTCTCGGAAATCAAATGCAGGTAAATCGGCCATTTGAGTGTCCTTAAATCTTGCAGTAGAATCATAATCCGCAAGCAAAGTCCTTCTAGAAATAGGGGTATCAAAGCGTAAACTAAAGGTCTGGTAGCATACTTTGAGGGAATCTGGCGTTTGACCTTCATCGAATAAAACCCTTAGTAGATTTTTACTTAGGTCGAAATCAAAGGCGTAGGTATTCCCTGCTTTATCACTTACAGCAATACTTTCTTGAATACCGGAGAGCGAGTCGAGTTCGGTTGGATTTTGAAAATAGTTTCCCGCAACCCACC
>JAFMBQ010000312.1 GCA_017858365.1 Algoriphagus sp.
CAAAGATCTTTCTGACCAAGTCGACGGCGCAAAATTTTTAGTAGGATCTCATGGAGTAGACGAGTCTCGTATTGGGATCTATGGAGGAAGTTATGGTGGATTTATTACCCTGATGGGTTTATTTACCACGCCTGAGGTATTCAAATCTGGTGCAGCTCTTAGATCTGTGACTGATTGGGCGCATTACAATCATGGCTATACTGCCAATATTCTCAATACTCCAGAAGATGATCCTATTGCCTACCGTAGATCCTCCCCGATTTATTTTGCTGAAGGATTGAAGGGAAATCTTTTAATGGCTCATGGCATGGTGGATGTCAATGTTCATTTTCAAGATGTAGTTCGGCTTTCCCAGCGACTGATCGAGCTCGGAAAAGACAATTGGGAAATGGCGATTTACCCAGTAGAAGATCATGGATTTGTAGAGCCTAGCTCTTGGGCAGATGAATACAAACGAATTCTAAAATTATTCAACACCACCCTACTTGAAGATTAAATGAAAAAAATTGCAACTCTTACTAAAATACTAATCCTTCAAACAGGGTTAGTATTTTCTTTTTTCTCCTGTAATGAAAAACCAGTAACTCCAGCTGCTATTCAAGGCGAAATCTCAGAAAAAGCTATGGTGGTTTCCGCTCGAGAAGAAGCTTCAGCGATCGGTTTAGCTATTATTCAACAAGGTGGAAATGCCTTTGATGCCATGATGGCCACAGAGCTAGCCTTGGCCGTAACCTACCCTTTTGCAGGGAATTTGGGCGGTGGTGGTTTTATGGTTTATCGAATGGCTGATGGCAGCGTGGGTTCGATTGACTATCGGGAAAAAGCTCCTGGAGCTGCTTCGCGTGATATGTATCTGGATCCAGATGGCAATGTAATTCCAGGATTAAGCACTCAGGGCGCTATGGCATCAGGTGTCCCAGGTACGATTGCTGGGATCTTTGAGGCGCAGGCGAAATTTGGAAAGCTAAATCCTGCAGCTATCATCAGGCCTGTAATTGAATTGGCCGAAAAGGGATTTGTGGTTACTCCAAGACAAGCAGAACGTCTCGAACGGTTAAGAGAAACGTTCATTGAAGTTAATGGCGAGTCCACATTTTATGGAAAAGCCTATCAAGCAGGTGATACAGTCAGAAACCTTGCTTTAGCGAATACCCTTAGTCGGATCGCAGCAAATGGTAGAAATGAATTTTATACAGGTGAAACTGGAAAAATACTCGCCAGTTTTATTCAGGCGAAAGGTGGAATTATCACTGAATCGGATTTAGCAGGTTACCAAGCAGCTTGGCGGGAACCTATCGTTTTCCCCTATAAAGAATTAAAAATTATCTCCATGGGACCCCCAAGTTCTGGAGGAGTGACGATCGCTCAGATCTTTGGAATGATTGAAGATTATGATTTGCGAAAACTTGGTCATCACAGTTCGGAACATATCCAACTTTTGGTTGAGGCGGAGCGAAGAGCATATGCGGATCGTAATTTCTTTTTGGGTGACCCCGATTTTGTAAAAATACCACTAGCTGCGTTGACGGCTAAGGATTACTTGAAGGAGAGAATGAAAACCTTTAGTATGGATCAGGCTACCAAATCTTCCGATATCGCTCAGGGAGATATTATTTTTGGTGAAAGCATGGAGACTACCCACTATTCTATTGTAGATGCGGATGGAAATGCAATTTCTGTAACCACTACTTTGAATGGAGCTTATGGTTCCAAAGTTTATATAGATGAGTTGGGATTTTTCATGAATAATGAAATGGACGATTTCAGTTCCAAATCAGGAGTTCCCAATATGTTTGGTTTGATCGGTGCGGAAGCCAATGCGATCGCTCCAGGGAAGCGGATGCTATCCTCTATGACGCCAACTATAGTAGAAAAAGACGGCAAACTCTGGATGGTGGTCGGTACTCCGGGTGGCTCTACAATCATTACTTCAGTCGTGCAAACTATTCTCAATGTCTATGAATTTGGGATGGGAATGCAGACCGCAGTTGAAGCACCTCGCTTCCACCATCAGTGGCTTCCTGACTTGGTCAGCTTCGAACCTGACTCCTTTGATTCCATGTTAATCCAAAGCTTGAAAGCGAAGGGTTACATTATTTTGGAAAATAATAACCCTATCATAGGGAAAGTGGATGCTATCCTGGTGTTACCAAATGGCAAATTGGAAGGTGGCGCCGACCCTCGAGGAGATGATAAAGCAAGAGGTTTTTAAATCTCATAAGACATAAAAAAATGGCTCAAGTCTGAAAAGATTTGAGCCATTCTTATTTAGATGAAACCCCTACTCCATTAGACTTACAAAGTCACCCGTCAGATTACGAATCCGGTTCATGGACTGCAAGATGTCCAGCTTAGTATCGTTGATACCAATTCGCGCATTGAACAGTGAGCGCTGAGCTTCTCGAAGATCTAGTGAACTCGCCAAACCTCGCTCAAATCGGTCTTTGGTTCGGGTATAGTTATCCTCAAATGTAGCGAGGTCATTTTGCTGTCGACCAAGCTTTGTCTTCAATATCACCAGTTGGCTTTGTTCTTTGACCGCCTCCTTTACTAATTCATCTTCAACAAGAGAAAGTTGGGTCTGAGCATTTTCAACTTCGATTTTAGCATTTCGGATTCCCTGATTTACACGCTTTCCATCAAAAACCGTAAAGCTAAGCGAAAGTCCAGCGGAATAGCCTAGGGTTTCTAATTTGGCTAATTGTTGCACTTGATTTTGCTGACGGAAATAGCCGTAATCCGCAAAAGCATTCAAAGTTGGATATTTGATGGATTCGCTAACTTTCAACTGATTGCTTGACACTAGCACAAACTCAGAATTGATCTTCAACGATGGATTGTTTTCAATTACTTTAGATTTCAATTCCTGCACTTCCATCATGGCTGGATCTACAAATACTATCGCTACCATATAACTGGTCTCAGGAGCTATTCCCATTAGGAAATTAAGCTCTTTGATCAGATTATTTTTCAGCAAACGTACATTGTCTAAGGCATCAAGTTCCTGATTGATATCTGTTTTTGCTGACAAAGCTAAAGCTCCGGTTGCTTGTCCAAACTCAATCTGATTTTCGATTCTACTCAATTGCTCGCGACTGATTTCCACATTCTCGATAAGCAACTCTTCCCTACTTTGCAGCTTGGCGATATCGAGATAAAGCGAAGATATACCTAATACCAACTCATTCAAGACCACTTCTTGCTGATAACGGGAAATGCTGCGTTCGTTCTCTAGAAGTTTATAGCGGTATTTTCCACCAAACCCTCCTATCAACAAATAATCTGCTCGAACTCCGGCGCTGAGTGTGGTAGATTGGACTCCGCTTTCTTCTAACTTGACTAGTGGCGGATTGTCTGTGAAGGTTCGAATATCAATATTAGCCTTGTTCTCTGCTAGCTTCGCATCACTCGCTAAGCGAACGCTGGGCATCAGCCCCGCATTGCCTTTGAATACATTGTTCTCAGCGATTTCAACAAGATTCCGCTGGATTTTTAATTGTTTGTTGTTGACGATTGCCAAATCTATGGCATCTTCCAAAGTCAGAATTTGATCCTCTGAGGTAGTTTGACTGTAAATCGGAAATACGAAAGCTTGAACCAACAGTAAACTGATAAATATCTTTTTCATACGATTTAGGCTAGTTCGTTATTTATTTCTTTTAGGACCTCGTCTAATTGCTCGGCTTGTTTTTCTGAGTTTCGATGGAACAATCGATGCACTTTAAATTTCAAAAGATTGATCAAAAGCAGAATTGCGGGAAGGAAGGTAAGTGAAAGTACCAATCCGAAAATCAATCCATAAGCAATCGCAATCGCAGTTGGCTTGATAAACTGGGCACTTACTGAATTACTCAATAGCAAAGGTGCCAATCCAAAGACGGTAGTTATCGTGGTCAAAACGATCGGTCTAAATCTGGAAATTGCTGCTTCCATCAAGGCATCTTTCAATTTCATTCCCTGCAGAATATTTTCATTGTAGGTGGAGACGAGGACGAGTCCATTATTTATTAAGATTCCCCAGAGCGCGATCATTCCCAAAAAGGAGAAAATACTGACCGGAATTCCATGAATGAAAGTACCCCAAGCCACACCAACAAAAGCGAAGGGTAGCATAGCTAAAATAGCCATGGTTTTACCAACAGAGCGATAATTGAGCATGAGCGTTGCCACAATCAGGATAAACACCATGGTGGTTGGTCCTTGACTTGAGCTTTGGGTCTTGCCAGAAAGTCTCGCCTCCCCTTCTAGAGTATATCGGATTCTTGGGAAGCGTTCCTTAATCTCTTTCAAAACGGTAGCTTCTGCTTCTCCTAGAATTGCTGGAACAGATACCATCAAATTAGCTTTATCAGCTTCTACTCGCATTTCTCGCTCACCGGATTGGTGATTGATCTCAGTCACATTGGTTTTATAATTGAAAGTTGCCAACTCACTCATCGGGTAAGAAGCTCCTTCCGGTGTTGTTAGGCGCATGTTTTCAAGATCTCTTACAGACCTTCTATCTTCCACGTCGTACCTGACCCAAATTTTGACTTCTTCATCTCCCCGCTGTAAACTTTGCGCTTGAAGTCCAAAGAACCCTTTTCGGATCTGATCGAAAACTTGTGCTTCAGAGAATCCGAGCAAGCGCGCATTGTCATTCAAGGTCATTTCCAATTCCGGCATGCCGAGTTTATCGGTATCAGTCACGTCTTTCAAGTCCTCTTGCTTTTCCAAATATTGTCGAAGCATCGTTTTGGCAGTTCGTAACTCTTCTTCGTTTTTGCCTATCAATGCGATCGAAACAGGCTTTCCGAATGCAGACAAACTTGTGTAGGAAAGGTTTCTTGCTTCTTGAATTGGACCTACCTTATCTCTGATTTTGCTGGCTACGACATAAGAGAGAATATTTCGAGTATCACCTTCGAGCATGTAGATATTCAGGTATCCTTCATTACTCTTTGGCCCGATTACTTTCTCTACGAAGCGAACGACTTGAAGATCATCATCTCGTTCGGCAGTGTATTCTTCATTTACTTCCCATACCGCAGCTTCAATCTGATCCAGTTTTTCCCGAACGATTTTTTCATCGGTTCCCAGCGGCAACTCTAAATTTGCTGTCACCTGATCTTGATCGATATTTGGGAAAAATGTGCCTTTGATTAATCCTGAGCCCAAGGCAGCAATGGTCAAAACCATGGCAATTAGGACTACGACAATCGGGATTATAGGCAATCTCAAACTGAATCGAATCAGCTTGGAATAAAATTTATCACGGAAGCGAAGCAATGAATTAT
>JAFMBQ010000313.1 GCA_017858365.1 Algoriphagus sp.
TTATTCGCCTCAGCTGGAGCGTAGATTTCCCCAATCACATCCCGAGCATCCATTCCCAATCGGTATTTCAATCCTTGGCTCGCAGCCACATCTCCCAATTCTGTGGCATCAATTAATAGCGTTGATGTGACGAATATACTCTCGCCTCCCTTTTGATAAGTCAGCCTCCATTTCCCATCGGCGTAGACTGCTGTCTCCCAGGCACTCTGAAACGATATCGTAAGATTTGGAGTCTTTGCTACCATTTTTTGAAGCAGTTCATTCGCTACTTTCGGTTCAAAAAGTGTATTACTCACCCAGCCTGTCGCCATGTTTTTAGGACCTCCATAATACTCCTCCAAAGCATGCTTAAACTCTCCATAGAAACCACCGGAGATCTTATCATTGCCATCTATTGCTGAAACGCCCGCAGATGTCAGCATCCCTCCAAGCCAGGTGCTTTCCTCGATAATAAGCGTTTTGATCCCTAACCTACCTGCGGAAATCCCGGCAGAAGTTCCGCTGGCTCCTCCACCTACGACGATGAGCTCATAATTTTGTTGAGAAAAACCCTGAAGGCAAAAAAGTCCAAAAAGCCCAATCAAAAACATTTTTTTAACGATAGAAATCTTCATGTTTTAGGATTTTATAAAAAGTTGACATGCACCGATCAATGCTGCTTGCTCACCCAGAGTTGAGATTTTAATCTTTGCCAAACAACCGTGCTGAATCAAATATTGAGAGGTGGCAGGTAAAAATCGGGCATTCATCAAGGCTATTTTCCCTCCCAAAATAACAGCCTCAGATTGAAGACGAATCAAATAAGGAACAAGAAATTCTCCAAGTGCTTTGCCAAATATCTCAAATAAAATATCCGCTTCTTGCTGAATAGATTCTGATTCCCCCAGCTCTTTCACCCCTGAAATAGTAATATTAAACTGTTTTTTTGCTTCCCTTATAAACCAATTGGTACCCAAGTAATCCTCAGCGATTCCATCACGAAATGGAGCAGTCCAAAGCTTTGCATCTATAACCACATCACCCACTTTGATCGCAGATCCAAGACCTGTTCCCAATGTCGTACCTAGAGAGTTTTTAAAAGCCTTGGCTGATCCGGCTAGACTTTCGCCCAATAAGAATGCTTCTGCATCATTGGTAAACTGAATTTGCCCAGTGGCTATGCCAAGAGAATCCGCTAGGAGGTTTTTAACTGACAATTTGTAGAGCGACTTCATTTTCCCCTGATCCTGAATCAGGGATATTCCGTTAGGGTAATCGTAAGGGCCAGGCATTGCTATTCCTACCTGAAAGTTTTTTGCGCTGTTGGCACTTTCCCGAATCACTGAAGACCAAGCAGAAATTAATACAGCTGCTGAGGCTGTAGTATCCACGGATGATTCTCGAAAATCAGCCAAACTCAGCTCTCCTCCTGAATTAAAAGTTAAAGAAGCTGCTGAAATATGAGATCCTCCAATGTCTACTCCTATAAGTTTCATGAATTAATTTTAAGAATAAAGAATCTACCTTCCAAGTTTAAAATCCACCAAAGGTCGTTTTATGTTGATATCAATGGCATCCAATAATGCACCTGAAGGGTCTTCGGAAAGCTCCCAAAACATCACCCCTGCAAGGTGCTCCTTCTTCATAAAATAGATTTTATGTTCAATGGATTTTAGGCTTTCAAAAGTCACCCATTCCCGCTTTTCTGGTGAATACAAGAATGAATTCTCAGCCTCATAATCCCAAAATTGTTTGAATGAAGGATCTTTTTGGATTTCATGAATTCTATCCTGCGACAATCCTCGATCAAATATACCGGGTTGATAAAGTCCATTATTTTCTGGTCCCACCTCTTTCCAACGTTTTCCATAAAAAGGAATTCCTACTACTATTTTTTCTCTAGGAATCCCAAATTCAATATGATCCAACACTGCAGATTGGACAGATCGATTTTGCTTGGAAGCTGGCATCATAGCTTGGTTACCCTTGTATAAATTAGCGTGATGGCCTGTAGTATCATCTCCAGCTCCAAAAAGATCATAACTCATAATATTCACTAAGTCTAAATATTTTGCGGCAGACCGAAGGTCATTGACTTCCAAATATTTTCGAAATCCACCAGAGGCAATGGTACTTAAGTAATGTTTTTGGTGGATTGCTCCTAATGAATCTAATGCCTCTCGGAAGCTTTTTAGCATTGAAACAAAATTCTCCTTGTCGATATCCCTTACGACATTATTATCGCCTTGAAGTGCTGGGTATTCCCAATCAAAGTCCAATCCATCAAGCTTATGCTTGATCAAAAAATCTATTCCGGATGCGGTTAGCTTCTTTCGGCTTTCAGGTGTTAAGGCAGCATCGGAGAAGCCCTTTGACCACGTCCAACCACCAATTGAAATCAATACTTTAAGATCTGGATTCCGGGATTTGAGGGAATGAAGTTTCAAAAAGTTTAAGCTATCCCGCTCTGCCAATCCTTCACCCGAAGTCACTATCCCATCTACAACATTGGCAAATGCGTAGTTGATATGCGTGAGTTTCTCAGCAGGGGTTTTGTTGGGATCCACTCCCTTCCATCCGGCTATGTATCCGATGACTACTTTTTTTTCTCCTTGCTGGGAAAAGCATTCGAATAAAACAGAGAACAAAAGAAATAGAAACAATGAAAATCGCATAGTAAAAGTGTTGATAGGTAAATAAAAAGATAGAGGCCTGGTATAACCAAGACCTCTATCAGCAATTTAATTATTAAAGTTTCTAGGTGAAATTTTATTTATCCCACCAAACTGGAATTACCCAAGTATCTCCACCCATGTTAGAAATAGCATTAACTAAGCTCTCTGGATTAGTTGTGCTTTCAGAAGCAGGGTATAATTGTCTTCTTGGAATTTGTCCACCCGAGAAGTTTCCAGAATAATTTACTGGCGTCAAAACAGGATAACCTGAACGCTTCCAGTTATTCCAAGATTCTACGAAATTGGCAAACAAACCAGTAGTAGCCCAAATTTGAGTATTGATCATTTTTAAAGCTGCAGAAGTGCTGCTTACATCCAATGGATTTGCAGAAACAAAGTCTGAAGCTACAGAAGAAGAAATTGTTCCTCCTCCGAATTTACCTAAAGTAACTAATGCTCCATTTAATCCAGCCGCATAATATGAAGATGCAGTACCTGGAACAGTGTATCCTCTTGTAGCCGCATCAGCTAATAAAAACTGAATCTCAGCATAGGTCAAAATGAAAACTGGTGCATTTCGATCTCTGTATATTGCGGTAGGCCTAGAATATTTACCGATTAGAGAAATATCCCCACCAGTACCTGTTGAACCTGGATAATTAGGAGATTTCGTGATATCAGTTTCCAATCCTCTTAGATCGTAACCATTCGGCATTCCAATCTGAACCGCAGGATCTTTATCACCAACGGCAGTACTTTTATTTCCTATTAAACCTGCAACAGGAATTTCTGCAATTAATGACAACCGCGGATCGTTGTTTGATTTAAGAAAGTCGATCAACTTGTTAGACCAACGTACCTCATATACATCGTCAGTTACGTTTAGCGCATTAGCGCTTGAATTGGAATACCCATTTGCTTGATCAGATACCAAAACCGCTTCGTCCGCAGTAGATGTGAAGATGCCACCGGCGATAGCTTTTTGAACGTAGGTCTTAGCCGTAGCAGGATCCACATCAACTAAGCGCATTGCCATACGCAACATGATTGAATAGCCCAATTTTTTCCATTTAGTCACATCGCCTTTATAAAGCACATCGTTTTTGATACGATCACCTGACTCGCTAATTTTCGAAAGCGCAGCATCTAGATCAGAAAGCATCGCCATGTATAACTCAGATTGAGAATCATACTTTGGTTGAGTGATTCCTGATTCAGCCTTCAATGCTTCAGAGTATGGAATATCTCCATATACATCAGACACAAACGAAAGAGTAAGTACTTTCCAAATTTCTCCAACAGCTACTAGGTTGGAATATCCTTTTTGCTCAGCAAGAGCCTGCATTTGATAAACTCTGGAAGCTGTGGAGAATCCATCATTCCAAACACTTTGGATATAACTGTTTGTACTTCCTGATGCCACATATTTATCGGCATTGGAATAGTAATTAGCTCCTCCTGTAGAAGTAGATGCCATTACTTGCACCCACATACTCTGGAAAAGAATCGCACCAGTATATCCTGTCATCATGTTACCATAGTTGAAGGAAACAGTAGGAAGGATAAGGTTTGGGTCGAATACGCTTCCATCAGCACGGTTTGGATCCGTATTGATCTCTGCAAAATCGTTATCACAACTGGATACGGATAGTAAAATCCCCGTAAGAATTATGCTTATATATTTTTTCATATTAATTCAATTTGAAATTAAGGTTAAACCCAAAAGATCTAGTGCTTGGAAGGTTTTGACCTTCAATGCCAGTGTAGTTTATATTAGAGCCAAAACTAGCTTCAGGGTCAATGTTTTTAGCTTTACGCATCAAAAACCCAATATTTCTACCTACCAGAGATACACTCAAACCCTTCAAGACCGGAGTATTTCCAAACCATTTTGAAGGAAAGCTATAGCCCAGTGTTAACTGTCTCAACTTTATGAAATCTCCATCCACTACACTAGTGCTGGTTACATTTTGTGCCAAAGCTTGGTAGTATCTTTCTGCAGATGCTGTCACACCACCAGTAGTTACACCAGATTCTCTGCCCTCAAGCGTAACTTGATTTAAACCTCTGAAAGTCGAATAGAATTCAGTTGCAGAAAGCACTTTGTTGCCATAGTTATAGTCAATCAAGAATGAGAACATAATCCCTTTATAGATGAAATCGTTATTCCAACCACCATAAAGTGTAGGTAATACAGTTCCCATATTGATCAAATCTCCACGGACAGGAAGCCCCGCCTCACTTACTTTAATACTTCCATCAGCATTATAAGCATAATCATAGGCTCTGATCTGAGGACCAGCTTCGCCAACTACGTATGCTGTCACAGCATTTCCCAGAGTGGCTCTATTCTGCCCTAAATTGACAGGATTATTATTAGGATCAGTACTTAGAATTTTATTCTTAACATTGGAAAGGTTGAATGAAGACTTCCAAGTAAAGTTTTCGGTTTGAATTGGAACACCAGTTACCAAGACTTCAAGCCCTTTGTTACTTGTTGATCCCGTTGCTACCACCGCACTATTGAAACCTGAGGTTATGCTGTAACCTGCTCGCATAATTTCATTGTGAGTTTCTTTCTGATAGTAAGCAATATCAAAACCTAAACGGTTATTG
>JAFMBQ010000314.1 GCA_017858365.1 Algoriphagus sp.
TTCAACGGTAATTTCTTGAGGAGTTCCTGTCGGTTTAAACAATACGCTGATTTTTTCAAATCTAGAGCCTTTCGATATATTGCCAAAACTGAGTACGTCAGTTTCTCTGGTAGTAATACTATCTGTTTGATATGAATAGGTGGAAAGAGGTAAAGTAATCGGCCCTTCATTGATCCCTTGAATAGTTGGATTGGGGAGTGTATCAAAAACCACACCCCTCTCTATAATTTCAGATCCACCATCAGAAGTAACGTTTCCGTTATAAATTGCGGAAGATATTGCAATAGAATCAACGTCTAAAGTTAAAACATTGGGAAGAGTAAGTGTAGTAAATTTTATTTCATCACCGTAATTAACACCTACATTATTTGTAGCATAAGCCCGAACAAAATAGGTGTTCCCTGATAACAATTGACTCATTTTACTCTTGAAACTTCCAACACCTATACTGTCACTTGTTTTTGTTGAAAGTGTAATAGTTGGAAGTGGACTTGTACTCCAAACAATTCCACGTGAAGTGATATTGGCACCACCATCTGAAAGAATAACTCCACCACATTCTGCACTATTTCCTGTGATTGACAAAACATCAGCTGTTTTAACTGTTGGTTTTACAGCGGTAGGTACAAATGTAGAATCTCCGCCATATCCCGTTCCTGCTTTATTCGTTGCGTATGACCTGAAAAAATATTTTTTACCTGCTTTTAAACCTGTAATTGTACTTGTAAAAACTCCTGTACCAATACCTTCATTTGTTTTTGTTATTAAAGAGATGGATGGATTTGGTAAAGTATCCCAGACGACACCCTTGCTGAGGATAGGAGAGCCTCCATCCGAAGTAATTTCACCACCTGTAATAAATGAATTACCATCAACCGCGACAGGAGGTAAAGTCCTTGTGTTAGGTATCGCAATGGCAGTTGTAAATATTTGTTCCCCTCCATAAACCGTTCCCAAACTATTTGTAGCAAAGGAATTAAAATAATAAATTGTACCCGGTTTAAGTCCTGTAATTTTTGATGTAAAAGATCCAATCCCAGATCCGTTTAGTATTTTTGATGGCAAATTAATCAGTGGATTTTTTATGGTATCCCAAACAAAGCCTCTCGAGGTTACCGGAGAACCCCCATCATCTGAAATAGTTGCAGCACATAAAGCTGTTGTTGCCAAAATTGAATCCACACCCAATGTTTTGATTAACGGCAACCTTAGCTCCTGGGTATTAAAAATAATTGGCTCCCCAAAAGCTGTTCCGGCACTATTGGTAGCAAAAGCCCGCAAATAATATTTAGTTCCTGGATTTAAATTAGTTATCGAACTTTTGAATGAACCTAAGCCTGCCCCAACATTTATTTTATTAACCGAATTGATAGTCAATTTATCAATGGTATCCCAAACAAAACCCCTTGCTGTAATAGAGCCTCCACCATCTGAAGTTACATTACCCCCACTAACCACACTGGTTGTTTTTATGGAATCGACAGGTAAAGTTATTACGGTTGGAAGATTAACCAAAGTCGTAAATTGTTCTAAATTCCCGTAAGCTATCCCTGTATTATTTTTTGCATAAGCCTTCAGGTAGTATGTTTTTCCTGGCATTAAACCTGTAAGCGTTCCTGAATATGTTCCCAAACCTGTTCCGTCTGTAGTTATCACAGGATTACAGCAATTCTTTTTGGGGTACATAAAATTAATTGATGCAACATCACCTTTGGTTATATCATAATTATAAAAAGGAATTAAAAAACCAGGTAATGCTGGAGGACTTTTTGGAGTCATTACATCTTGATTATTTTTAGAAAAAGCCCTTCTGCCATAATGCATTATAGACAAATAATCATATTCTCCCAATGGATCAATAGTTGCACCTCTTTTTTCAAATTGAAAAATCTTTTCTGGTTCTATATTTTCATAAATTACATTAATATATTGATCCCGATCGTTCCTACTTTGTTCGTGGTACATTCCCGCCTTATGAAATATTTCATGAATGGAAGCGGATTTCCCACATTCTCGGGCAACATTTACAATGTTTCTGCCAGGCCTCATACCTATTCCAATGACATAACATTTTCCTGCCTCGTCATCTATAAAATCTATAAAATTCACCTCATTTGTACGAGGTACTAAACATAAATTTGTTTTCGAATTCACTTCTTTTATAGCTGAAAGAATAGTATTAATATCTGAATGCCCTGATTTTATAGTATAAGGTATGATACCATTAGGCCAAAGTTCGCCTTTCACATTATGTACATTCCCTTTTTCCAATTTATTTAACTCATATTCTTCTTCAGTAAATAGCCCAATATCGCCGTTCCAAAATACATAACCATTTCTAATTTCAACGGTTAATTCCTGCGGTTCTTTATGCCCGGGAAGTAGAATGTATGCCTTTTCAAACTTTGATTTTTTAGCCTCCGTTTTAACCATATTGCTATCAAGAGGATTTATTCCGGAAGTTAAATTTGGGTTTTGAGAAGTTGTTCCAAATTGAGGAGGACAACATTCTCTAGCTTCATTATTGACTGTCTCCTTAATGTCAATAAAATTGGACAAAGTTGGGTTGTTGCAGGTATCCCAAACAATACCTCTTGCGGTAATGGTAGCTCCACCATCAGATGTAACAGTTCCTGAATACCGAACAGAAGTTGTTTTAATGGAATCTATTTTACCCGTTAAGACACTTGGGAAAGAATTAGTACTAAATTTTCGTTCTAACCCGTAACCTGTTCCAAAGGAGGTAGTTGCGTAAGCTCTAACATAATAAACCGTGTTTAACTGTAAATTATTTAAAGTACTTTTGAAGGTACCACTTCCAGAACCATCGTTTGTTTTTGTCGGAAGATTAATGGTGGGTAAGGGTGAAGTTCCCCAAACCACACCTCTGGCCAATATAGGATTTCCTCCATTTGAAGAGATTGACCCACCGCCTATCGCAGTGGTTGCACCATCGATGGTAATTTCATTTGTTTCCAGTTTTGGCAAAACGGAGGGTGTTGTGAAGGATTCTTCTTTGCTTAGATAGGTGGAAAAATTATCTGTCGCATAAGCAACTAAAAAATATTTTGTATTAGGTTCTAATTTTGTAATAACAGCTTTAAATGATCCGGTATCAGATCCAAAAGTAATTTTTGTAGTTAAAAGAGGAATAGAACTGGAAGGACTGGAAATAGTATTCCAGTAAATACCCTTTTCTTTAATCGAGTTAATAGCTTTCGATATAGCCATTGCTTTAACACTGACCGAATCAAAGGAAATAATGTTTACACTCTCTATCTTAACTTCCGGTTTAAGCACGTTTAATGCTTTTTCTGAAATACATCGAATGGAGGCACCATCATTTTTATGAAGATCTAAAAAATTAATATCACCACCAAAATTAAAATACATACTTTGTGCAGTGGTACCGGTTAGTCCATTGGAACTACTCCAATAAAATCCAACACTACTCGGTAATAAGGAACCATTAAGATATTTCCTGCGGCTTGCAGCAGGCAGGAACAGTTTGTTTCCAACCTTTAATCCCGAGGTATAATTAAAACCCGCTACTTCGACACCTATTGATTTTAACCCATTATTGGCCATTACCCCACGCCATTGATTTATGGTTGGAATTCTAAAACCTCCAGGACATGGATCATTGACCGATTTCAAATCATCTTTCCAGGCAATATCGGTTGCAATAACCTTGTTCCAAGTAGAAATTCCTGAATTACTTGAAAAACCTGAAAATTTTAAGGTGGTTTTATCCGGAGGGGCCGCCAAATTCTTTTGACCCCACTGCCAATAATTACCTACAATTTCCCAACCGGTAGTTGTAAGTATTCTGAAGGAGTCTCTGCTCGTATCATTTGCCCCTAAATTATGACACATAAATTCGGCCCAAACTCCGGGTGCTATAAAAGCCCCACAAGTATCAACATAATTGAATTTAATCGTTTCACCATAAAAACTTGTTGCACTATTTGATGCATAAGCTCTTGCATAATATGTTGTGTTCGGCTTTAGTCCACTTAACACACTAGTGTAAGATCCAAGTCCTCTTCCATCATTTGTTTTACTGGGTAAAGAAGTGGTGGGATTTGGAGAAGTACTCCAGACAACTCCTTTTGCTATAATCGGTAAGTTACCTTCATAAATAACTTCACCGCCCATTTTACAAGTAGTAGCCGTTAACTCAGTATAGTTCAACGTTTTTAACTCAGGATCTGCAGCTCCTTGTAATACAGTTATGGTTTGAAGATTATTCTCTGTTAAAATGGTTATTAAAGCAGATCTGACATTATTTGAATTATCAGCATCATATTGCACAACTAAATCTTGTGAACCTTGCCCTGCTATCTTTGAAAGTTTTAACCAATTTACCCCTACGGTTGAACTCCAAAAAACATTTTGAGAGTTTGCGGTTAATTTAACTGTAAAACTACCTTGATTTTTACCAATTAAAACCTTATTTGTACTAAGTTGTAAACTTGACTCAGCCGCAACTTCTACACATTTGGCTCTTGAAATTGTATTTCTAATTAAATTACCGGGCTGGACACCAAAACCATTACTTAATAGTCCGCCTAAATCATTTTGGCAATAAGACATGATTGTCCCCCCCCCAATTTGTGAAGGCCCTGGGGGACAAGATCCTTCTTCTTGCTTGGCACAATTATCTATTGCAGTACCGTTTCCATTCCATTTACAGGCATGTGTGTGATAAGATCCCAAATTATGACCTATTTCATGAGCGAATGTTATAGCTGCATACCATTTATTTGAATACCGTTTATTAAAAATAGAATCTGATTGTTCAGTAATACCCGAAACCGTATTAGTTGCAAATGGTCCATCATCTATCCATTTATATTTATACTCCTTAAAACTCAATTTTTTAAAAACATTCCATTTAAATTTCCATATAAAACCAGACATTACTTTTTGGGGATGATTAGAACATAACACTGGGTAGAAATACTTTGATTGAATACTATTCCTATTTTTATTATAAAAATTATACTTAAATGCTCTTACCGCTATTCCTCCATAATTTCCAAGAGATCTTACTGTAAGTAAATGAACCAGATCGGCATTTTTCGGGATTCCAGCTCTATACCTTACCCCCATTCTGTTTAAATTATAACCAATATCAGTACTATATTGATAAGGATCTTTACTCTGCCAAATGGTCAAGCCACTAATTTGAATTCGAATTCCTTCTTTTCGATAAATAGCATTTACCGGATTAAATAACCTAAGAACCTTAT